>JAATGD010000138.1 GCA_015654965.1 Hyphomicrobiales bacterium | reverse complement strand
CGATCGATAAAGATGATTGCCGCTTCAGTAGGGAATATTTCCCGTGCTGTTTGCTCGAACAATTCAAGCCAGCGATCAAAATGCTCACCCTTCAGATTGAGCTTGAGATGCGGGGGCAGGGGACGGCCTGCATAGTTTCCGCTCTTCAGGATGACTGATGACCAGAATTGCGCAATCTGCGCGATATGATGCTCCCAGTCATGTACGGCTTGTGCAAAAATTGGCCCCAGAAGTTTGTCTTGACGTGAACGTGTATAAAATGTCGCAACCAGAGCCTCAATAGACGCATGGTCGATCGAAAGGTGAGGCTGGTTGACCAGCAGGGTCATGGCCGACTCCTGAAAGGCTGTAAGATAAGAAACGAGGTACAAAGCCTATATAGGCTCTTGCAGCGTATCAAACCAGTATAAGCTGTATGGTTGATGATAGGCCGGACGCTATCTATGTTTATATTTCTATGTCGGGAAACAGCCGTCGAAAAATTTCCAGATCGCGCCTGTAGCGCCATACAGCACGCCCGCGGGCTTTCCAAAGGTCTTTTCTTGCTCCAGTCCATGGTTTTGGTGTGCCGTGAAAATGAACAATGCAATCAGGTAGTGAAGTGCATTCATCCTTATCTGCGCCGAGAGCATGGCTGTTTCGGCGCTGGCGAGATGTTCGGGACCAGGACGCATTGTATGCCGGAATGAGCATCAATGTCCGTCCGTTGAATACCTTGTTGAGATGATCCTGATCTGCAAGCGATTGGATTTTGGCGCTGGCAATATCACGCATCGCATCATAGACCGACGTCTCCTGACGGATCGCGTCCGTATCGATCAGTAACACGCCCGAGTTGAAGTATTTTGAAAGGTCTTTTTGACCGAGCAAATCTTGGAGCGTTGCTATTCTGTGCGCGTATTTTTCAGATACTTTAAGGTTGCGTCTTGACCATTTGGCGATAACATAATCGCGAACAGCACCGATTAGACAACCATTAAGCTCGGTTGAGAATAAAGGCGTGATATCACCTTTTATGTGCGTATCGCCATCAAGGTAAAGCACGCGCCCGGAGAGTTTCTCGGCTATTCGCAAGCGCCCCAATGCAGCAGCAGTCAGTCTGGTATCCTGTTTTATCTCCCCGCCCACGTCTTCGTCGGAGAGGTTCAGGCATTTGAGTGTAGCAAGAGGGTTTGTCAGAACCACGCGCCGGACTTTTTCCCAATCATTGTCTGTCAGTTGGTCGCCCCAAAAATGGACAGTCGCAGGGACAGAAAGGTGACGTAACAAGCCCCATAAAGTAACAAGAGTTGGTCGGAGGAAACCTTGGTCGGTTACTAAAACCACTTGCGGGTGATGCATGGGCGCCAATCAAAAGCTCCTGTGATCGAATATGTGACAAGTGCGCCAATATGCGCGCATTGTGTCAATTCTTGACCCTGCATTTGTCGCCAAGAAAATAAAAAGCTTAAATGTCTCTGAGGATAGTGGGAAAAGCATTTTGCTGCCAAGTTGACGACAAATTATGGCAACTGTGCATCACACTATTGTAGGGGTTTTTGGTAGCGGAGGAGGGATTCGAACCCCCGACACAAGGATTATGATTCCTCTGCTCTAACCTACTGAGCTACTCCGCCACGCAAAGCCCGACCAGAATGATTTTGTTGATCGTTTCCGATCCCGCAAACATCATTTCTGCAAGGAATGGCGGCGGTATATGTGGGGAATGAAACCCTGTCAAGCGTTCTTCGCATAGGTTTCATCTTGTTTTCCATCATTTGCACCGATAAGAAACGGCACACAAGCAAAGGCATGGTTTTATGGCACCTCGTATTGCGGTTCTGGGTTGCGGCTATTGGGGCGGCAACCATATTCGTACTTTAAATGGTCTCGGAGTCTTGCAGGCGGTTTCCGACGCCAAGGCGGAAAATGCCGAGCGGTTCGCTTTGCAATTTGGTGTTCCCAATGTGCCGATCAATGAATTGTTTCAGCACCCGGATATTGACGGTATCGTTCTGGCCCTGCCGCCGCAATTTCATGCGCAATACGCGACAGAAGCCGTCAAAAACGGCAAAGATGTTCTTGTTGAAAAGCCGATTGCGCTCGATGTGGCAGCGGCGGAAGCAGAAGTGGAAGCCGCACGCGCCAATGGTCGCGTGTTCATGGTCGGGCATATTCTTCGTTTCCATCCAGCCTTTGAAAAACTGCTTGATATGGTGAAAAGCGGTGAGCTTGGTGAAATCGGCTATGTTCATTCGCATCGTGTGGGGCTTGGCAAGTTTCATACCGAAAACGATGCCTTATGGGATCTCGCGCCGCACGATCTTTCGATGATTCTCGCCATAACTGGTGAAGAGCCCAGCGCCATTCGCGGTGAGGGTGCGGCAATCCTTGATCATTTAAGCGATTTCGCACATGTGCATCTGGAATTTCCAAGCGGTATTCGCGGGCATTTGTTCGCCTCGCGGCTCAATTCCTATCGTGAGCGTCGCCTGAGTGTGGTCGGATCCAAAGGCATGGCTGTCTTTGATGACGGCGAGCCATGGGATCGCAAGCTTGCGCTCTACAAGCATGAAGTCTGGCGGGAAAACGACCATTGGGATTTCAAGTCGGTCGAGCCTGTCTATATTCCTGTCGAGGAAGGCATGCCGTTAACGCGCGAATTGCAGCATTTTCTGCATTGCATCGAGACACGCGAAAACCCGCGCACTGATGGCAAGGAAGCGATCAGCGTCTTGCGCATACTGACTGAAGGAACCGTGAAACATCCCCGCAGGGCTGCTGATTGAGCGGATGAGAGGCTTTCCGTCAAGCGGTGTTACAAAGCTCGCAAAACTTTGAATGCTTTCGCCATGGCGGGGCAGGGGTTGAAAGAATAAACAGGTGTTGGGCATTCGCTGTTTTGCATGCGAAGCCGGATATTGGAGCCAAAATGCAGTTTATTGATCTTGGGGCGCAGCGTGCGCGTATCGAAGACCGTCTCAATGCCGCCATTTCCAAGGTTGTTGCAGAAGGGCGTTATATTCTGGGACCCGAAGTCACCGAGTTTGAAAAGAAGCTGGGTGAATATCTGGGCGTCGAGCATGTAATTGCCTGCGCCAATGGCACGGACGCGCTGCAAATGCCGTTGATGGCGCGTGGGATCGGGCCGGGCGATGCGGTTTTCGTTCCGTCCTTCACCTTTGCCGCGACCGCGGAAGTGGTGGCGCTGGTGGGTGCCGAGCCGGTTTTTGTCGATGTCGACGCCAATAGCTACAATATGAATGTCGAACAGCTTGAAGCAGCCATTGCCGCCATCCGCAAGGAGGGTCGTCTGGAGCCGAAAGCGATCATTCCGGTCGATCTGTTCGGTCTTGCCGCCGATTATAACCGCATCAGTGCGGTTGCGGATCGTGAGGGCCTGTTCATCATTGAAGATGCGGCGCAATCCATTGGCGGCAAGCGCGACAATGTCATGTGCGGCGCTTTCGGCCATGTGGGCTCGACGAGTTTTTACCCGGCCAAACCGCTCGGTTGCTATGGCGATGGTGGTGCGATGTTCACCAATGATGCAGCACTTGCCGATACCCTGCGTTCGGTCTTGTTCCACGGCAAGGGTGAGACGCAATATGACAATGTGCGTATAGGCATCAATTCGCGTCTAGACACGATTCAGGCGGCTGTTCTTCTGGAAAAGCTGGCAATTCTCGAAGACGAGATGGAAGCACGTGACCGCATTGCCAAGCGCTACAATGAAGCGCTACGCGATGTGGTGAAGGTTCCTGAATTGCCAGCGGGAAATCGTTCGGCCTGGGCGCAATATTCGCTTGAAAGCGAAAACCGCGACGGTTTGAAGGCGCATTTGCAAGCGGAAGGCATTCCATCGGTGATTTATTATGTGAAGCCTTTGCACTTGCAAACGGCCTATAAGCATTACCCGATTGCTCCGGGCGGATTGCCGGTGTCCGAAAGCCTGCCGGAACGCATTCTCAGCCTTCCGATGCACCCGTACCTTGCGGAAGAAGATCAGGACAAGATCATCGGTGTCATCCGTGGCTTCCACGGCAAGAAAGCCTGATTGATTTTATTGCTATTGAAAGGCCCGGCTATGCCGGGCTTTTTTCTTTGTCTTTTTTAACAATGCGTTTGGCGATGAAGCGTGCAATTGCCGGTCCTGCAAGAAGCACAACGAAGAAACGGCTCGTCTGCATGGCAATAATAAACGGCAGATCGACGTGGCTGGATGCGGCGATAATGGCGACAGTGTCCGCACCACCGGGGCTGGTTGCCAAGTAGGCGGTCAGGGGATCAAGGCCGAGCGTG
>JAATGD010000364.1 GCA_015654965.1 Hyphomicrobiales bacterium | reverse complement strand
GCGAAAAGCTGCTGCTGATCGCATTCCTCGTTGCGACCGTGCAAAGTAGCGACGTGCTGCAATATATTTTCGGCAAGCTTTTCGGCAAACATCCGATCGCACCCAATATCTCCCCCTCCAAGACCTGGGAAGGTTTTGTCGGCGGCGTGATCAGTGCGTCGCTTCTGGGGGCAGGACTTGCGTGGCTGACACCCTTCTCACCGCTCGGTGCGGGCGCATTGGCTGGCGCATCCTGTATCATGGGCTTTTTCGGCGGGCTTGTGGCGTCAGCCATCAAACGGGATCGTGGCGTAAAAGATTGGGGTCACATGATCGAAGGCCATGGCGGCATGCTGGACCGGGCTGACAGTCTGGTTTTCTCAGCCCCTGTCTTCTTTCACATCGTGCGCTATTTCTGGACTTGAACACGACATATAGTTATGAATGATCACAATTGGCGTGGCTGGATATAACAGCACTCGCTGAATTATTTTTTCATTCAACGTCTATTTAAAGAAAATATCGCCTTGCCTGTTGCCCCGGCAAGAGAGATCATGGTTAATTATATCTTGTCGTATTTCGTGAATACACACGGCAAGATAGCATGTGAAGAATGGAAGCGGTTTAAGGCTTTCCTTGAGCACAGGATAACGGCATCGGAGATAGGCCGTTATAACATTTAAAACTGCACAACCACCATTGGAAGAGAGGAAACAGAAATGTCGAGTTTGCTGCCCCCACTTCAGGACGGTCACGCACCGATCTATCTTCATCACGCATTTCAGGATGCGGTCGATGCATATGAAGACTGGACTTTGGAAGAGTCCGAGCCGGTCGTACAAATCAATGGCAAGGTCACGCGTATCAGCGTTGTTTTTCGCCGGTTGTGGAATTGCACCGATATCGTGCCTAACCGCACGCTTGAAGCATTGAAAGATATTGTTCCAACCACTCTTGTTCATGCGGAACGCTGGAAGGACAATGCAACTTTTGCAGAAGCCGCCCGTATCATGCGCACAGCGCTTGAATGGCGTAAGACGCGAAGGCTCCCAGTCGTCTGCTGATCGCCATTAAATACTCAAAGCGGGCGGTTCATTCCGCCCGCTTTTTTGTGCAAGAACCAGATTGATGGCAGATCGCTCTTTTTCAAAGAGATGAAACGGCCTATGCCCTTTCTCAGATAAAGCTCTTTCATCATTCATGGAGTTCCGATGCGTAAGCTGTTGATTGCCACTCTTCTTCTCGCCTTCAGCATGGTCGGGTCGGCCATGGCAGAAACCATTCGCGTTGGTGTCACCCCCGGCCCCCATGCCCAGATCATGGAAAAGGTCAAGGAAGTGGCAGCCGGACAAGGGCTGGATATCCAGATTCAGGAATTTTCCGATTACGTCATTCCCAATATGGCGCTGGCCGATGGTGCGTTGGAAGCCAACTCCTTCCAGCACCAGCCCTATCTCGACAATCAGGTTCGTGATCGCAAGTTCGATATTGTCAGCGTTGCGCAGACGGTCAATTACCCGATGGGTATGTATTCCAAGAAGCTGAAGACTATTTCGGAACTTGCGGATGGCGCAACCATTGCCATCCCCAATGACCCGACCAATGGTGCGCGCGCCCTTCTGGTTCTGGCGGATAATGGTCTGATCAAGGTCGATCCCGCCAAGGGATTGAATGTCAGCATGCTGGACGTGACCGAGAATACGAAGAACCTCAAATTCGTGGAACTCGATGCGGCCCAGCTTCCACGCTCGCTAGAAGATGTGGATGCGGCCGTCATCAACACCAATTACGCGATGGAAGCAGGGCTTGATCCGGCCAAGGATCCGATTATCCGTGAGGGTGAAAAAGCCCCCTATTTCAATGTCATCGCCGTTCGCACCGCCGACAAGAATGCGCCTTGGGTCAAGGAATTCATCGATGCCTATCATAGCGATGCTGTGAAAAGCTTTATCAGCGAGACATTCAAGGGGTCTGTTGTACCCGCCTGGTAAGTAAACTGTACTCAACTGAAAACGCCGGTGCGAGATAATCGCACCGGCGTTTTTGTTTATGTCGAGAGATCAGAGCTTGCGAAACCGCACGCGCGCACTGCGCTCGATCGCGGCAACGGTCAGTTCATCCAGCGTCCAGCGATCACGCAGCATCTGCAAGAAGGCCAATTCTTCCTGCTCCACATGCAGATCGGCCGCCGCGACTTCCACCGCCAGCGCATAGGCCGTGTCGTAGAGTTTTTCAGGTAGCACCGCATGGGCGAGGTCGAGGATTTTTTCCAATCCATCCTCATCGGCAAGCAGCTCATAACACGCATTGGCAAGCTGCGGCAGACGTGCCGTATCGAAACCGCGAAAAACCGGCAGGCGGCGCACCACATTGCCAATTGACTCGAGTTCCGCATCGGTCATTCTGGTGTCAGCCGCTGACGTGGTGACCATGATATAGACGAGTGCGTCCTGCGGTGAGATTGTCTTCATCGGATACTCCTCGACGGCATGATCGGAATCAGCATGTCCTGTTACGTTTCGCGGGAAAGTTAGGAAGCTTCCCCCGCTCACGCAAGGAAATTCGACGCCAACCGTTGACGACAGGGGGTTGTCGCGCCATAGAGCATGTTCTGCACCATGCAGCCTTTTCAAAGCCTTTACAGGATATCAGGATAAAATCATGACTTCGCACCGTCTGCCCGCAATCACGCTGACCCCGGAACTGACCGCGGCAGCTCAGGAGGCGAAAGCATGGCCGTTTGAAGAAGCGCGCAAAATCCTCAAGCGTTATGAAAAGACGGGCCTGCCTGAAACCGTTATCTTCGAGACGGGTTATGGCCCATCGGGACTGCCACATATCGGCACCTTCGGCGAGGTGGCCCGCACCTCGATGGTGCGTCATGCGTTTCGTGTCCTGACAGAAGACAAGGTCAACACGCGCCTGATCTGCTTTTCCGACGATCTCGACGGCATGCGAAAAATCCCGGAAAATGTGCCGGACATCAAAGCGATGGAGCCTTATTTGCAATTGCCGCTCTCGTCTGTGCCAAACCCGTTTGGCGGCGATTATGCAAGCTTTGCCGCACATAACAACGCCATGCTCTGCCGCTTCCTCGACACGTTCGGTTTCGATTACGAATTTGCCAGCGCCACCGACTATTACAAGTCGGGCCGGTTTGATGCCGTGCTTCTCAAGGCCGTCGAGCGCTATGACGACATCATGAAGGTGATGCTGCCAACCCTTGGCGAAGAACGCCGCGCCACCTATAGCCCCTTCCTGCCGATTTCGCCAAAGACCGGCCGCGTGCTCTATGTGCCGATGAAGAAGGTGGATGCAAAGGCTGGCACCATTACTTTTGACGATGAGGACGGCACGGAAACGACGCTTTCCGTTACGGGCGGCAATGTCAAACTGCAATGGAAGCCGGATTTCGGCATGCGTTGGGCAGCGCTTGGCGTTGATTTCGAGATGTTCGGCAAGGATCATCAAACCAATGCCGGCATTTATGATCGTATCTGCACGATCCTTGGTGGCCGCGCACCCGAACATTTTGTCTATGAACTGTTCCTCGATGAACTTGGCCAGAAGATTTCAAAATCGAAGGGCAACGGCATCGCCATTGACGAATGGCTGGCCTATGCGCCAACCGAAAGTCTGGCGCTCTATAATTTCCAGAAGCCTAAGACCGCGAAAAAACTTTATTTCGACGTGATCCCCAAGGCCGTGGACGAATATTTCACCTATCTTGCCGCTTATCACCGGCAGGATAATATCGATTGGAAGGACCGGCTCAACAATCCGGTCTGGCATATTCACTATGGCAACCCGCCAAAGGTCGATCTGCCGGTGCCTTTCGCGCTGCTGCTTAATCTGGTCAGCGCATCGAACGCCGAAAATCCCGCGGTTCTCTGGGGCTTTATCTCGCGCCACGCACCCGGCGTCACACCGGAAAACAACCCGGAGCTGGATGCGCTGGTGGGTTACGCAATCCGTTACTTCAACGATTTTGTGAAGCCGACCAAGCAATTCCGCACACCCGATGATGTCGAGCGTGAGGCCTTGCAAAAACTTGATGCCAAACTTGCAGCAATTCCGGCGACAAGCGACGGCAATGATATCCAGAATTCTATTCTCGATGTCGCGCGCGCTATAGAGCGTTATCAGGACCACAACAAGAAAAGCCCGGAAGGCGGCCCCGGCGTCTCGGTTTCCTTCTTCCAGATGCTCTATGAAGTATTGATCGGTCAGGAGCGCGGTCCGCGCTTCGGCTCATTCGTTGCCCTCTATGGCATTAATGAAACCCGTGCGCTGATCCACAAGGCACTGGCGGGCGAACTCTCCTGATCAAGCGAATTTAAAAACACCCCCGAAAGATTTCAGTCTTTCGGGGGTGTTTTTATGGATAAAGCAACATCGACCGCTTATTCGGCCAGCCATTCCTTGATGCGGTCGGGATGGTCGGCGATATATTTATCGACGGCTTTTTCATACGATGTTTCCTGCGCATCAAACATCGCAGCTTCCAACTCATCGATTGGAATGCTCATTTTGCCAAGCAACGAAGCCGCCTTGGGATTGTCTTCCTTGAAGCCTTTGCGGGCCAGCGCATCGATATGTTCTGCACCGCCAAGAGCGCCTTCCGGGTCAGCAATATAGCGCAGCTTATATTTGCCAAACATCCAGTGCGGGCTCCATGTGGTTGCGACGAACCAGCCGTCCGAACGCGTCGCACGATCAACCGTGGTGAGCATGGCCGCTTCACTGGAAATATTGAGCTTGTAATCAAGACCGTATTTCTTGATCGCTTCCTGCGACAGACGTGTCAGACCCGCACCCGGATCGATACCCTGAATTTCGCCTTTGAGCTTTTCCTTCACTTCCGGCTTTTTCAGATCGGCAATGGAGGAAATTTCGCTTTCAGGAATATAATCGGGAACGACCCAGCCCAGCTTCGCGCCTTCATAAAGGGGGCCTAGATTTTCAATCTTGCCTTCAACCCGCTTGTAATAATCCGCATGCGTTCCCGGCAACCACGCCATCAGCATGGCATCGACATCGCCACGGCTTACACCTTGATAGAGTGGCGCAACATCCGTCTGTATCAGCTCCACTTTCTGACCAAGATTGTCCTCGATCAGCTTCTTGGCGAGCTTGGTGACGAATTCAGCATCCGACCATGGTGCCCAGCCGATCTTGACTGTCTTGGCGTCCTGCGCGAAGGCTGTGCCAATGGTCATGGTACCCGCCACCACTGCCGCCAGACCGAAACCTGCAAGTTTCCTGAACATGCTAACTCCTTTTCGATTGGATTCAGTTCCCGTTATTATTGTTGTCAGTTTCATGCTTCCTGCTTGCGAAAGGACGGGGCAGACTGAACGTCTGCCGCCTTTCGTAAAGATACCAGTCGTCTGAAAAAACCCGTGCCACCCTTGCCAAAGCTCTGGGTGATACGGTCAAGGATGACCGCCAGAATGACCACGGCAAGACCGCCTTCAAAGCCAAGACCAACGTTCAGACGCTGGATACCGGTCAAAACCGTATTGCCAAGTCCGCCCGCACCGATCATCGACGCAATCACCACCATCGAAAGCGACAGCATGATCGTCTGGTTGATACCCGCCATGATGGATGGCATGGCATTGGGCAATTGCACCTTGAACAGAAGCTGGCGCGCGGTGCAGCCAAAAGCCATTCCCGCTTCCACGAATTCCGCATGCACCTGCCGGATACCGAGATTGGTCAGCCGCACGACCGGCGGCATGGCGAAAATCACGGTTGCAATCGTGCCCGGAACAGCGCCAAGACCAAAAAACATCGCAGCCGGGATAAGATAAACGAATGCCGGCATGGTCTGCATCAGGTCGAGCACCGGGCGAACCACTGAGGCCACGGCATCGCTGCGCGCCATGGCAATCCCGAGCGGAATACCGATCACCACTGCAATGACGGTGGAAGCCAGCACCAGCGACAGGCTCTCCATCGTGCCACTCCATAATTCCATATGGATGATGAGCGCCAGTGAGAGTAGCGTGAAGATTGCAAATTTCCAGCCAACCCGCCAAAGCGACAAAAGCACGAGAATCCCGATCCCTGCCATGGGTGGAATGGCCAGAAGCGCATTCTGGATACTATCCGTCACAAAACCGATTGTGGCTGCAATCATGTCGAGCGCGGGCGTAAAATGGTCGAGAATATAATTGACCGCCACATCAGCCCATTCGCCAATACTGAAATTCAATTCCATGTTTTACCGTCCATTTCAGATCACCTTGTCTGTGGATCGGACCACCCTGATCAAGGGCGAAAAGTCCGTTGGCGCGAGACCATCAGCCCGCGCGACCAAGCGTTTCAAGCAATGCCGATTTGCTGATCGCGCCGACATAGCGGTTATGACGGTCGGTGACGGGCACCGGCCAGGGGCTTGCGGCAACCTGCGTCAGCAGACCGGAAAGCGGCGCATCGGCGGCTATAGCCGCAACATCGTCAAGCCGTTGTCCCTGCTCGTTCGCCATGTCGGCATGAAGCGCATCCCGACTGACAAGACCGCGATAGGTGCCGTCTTCATCCACCAGCACGCCAAAAGCTTGTCCGCTGGCATCCAGACGTTCAGCCGCCGTTGCCAATTGCTCGGGGGCAAAGACAATCAGCGCGTCGTCTCGTGCGACATCCGCCGCCTTGAAAACGCGGGAGACGTTCACATTGCTGAAGAAGGAACGGACATAATCATTGGCGGGCGCGGAGACGATCTCGTTGGGCGTTCCGACCTGAACCACCTTGCCATGCTGCATGATGCAGATACGGTCACCGATCCGCATGGCTTCATCAAGATCGTGACTGACGAAAATAATGGTGCGGCTATGCTCGGATTGAAGACGCTTCAATTCGTCCTGCATTTCGGTGCGAATAAGCGGATCAAGTGCGGAGAAGGCTTCGTCCATCAAAAGGATCGTCGGCTCGCTCGCCAGCGCACGCGCCAGCCCGACACGCTGCTTCATACCGCCCGAAAGCTGGTCCGGCATGCTTTGCGCATAAGGCTCAAGACCAACGGCACTCAACGCCTTGAGCGCTTTTTCATGCCGTTCCTTCTCGCCCATCCCGGCCACTTCCAGACCGAAAGCCGCATTGTTCAACACCGAACGATTGGGGAGAAGAGCAAAGGACTGGAACACCATGCTCATGTCGCGGCGTCGAAGATCGATCAGCTCACCCTTAGACATTTTGACGATATCGCGGCCATCCACTTCGATGGAACCGTCCGTGGGTTCGATCAAGCGATTGAGCAGACGCAGCAGCGTCGATTTCCCGGAACCCGATAAGCCCATGATCACGAATACTTCGCCATCATGAATATCAAAGCTCGCATTATCGACACCGATCGTGGCACCAAAATCGCTGTATATCTGGGCCTTTGATTTACCTGCGTGCAATTCCTGCATTGCACGATCCGGGTCGTCGCCGAAGACTTTAAAAACACTGTTCAAGCTTATTTTAGTCTTAGCAGGCGACTTCATACTTTTATCCCTGTATAAAATACCATGCATTATGTTTAACCCCGCTGTGCTGGCGGACTTAATCTCCTTTTTAACTTTATTATTTCTTCATTCCAATACAAACTGATCGCGCACGATTTGCGAACCATGAGCGGGTCGCATGGAATGATTGCTGATAGATTTATTGATTCTATATAGGTCATTTCCCGACATGTCCACCCACTGCCGTGAATTCATCTCAGCGCAACCCGTTCCCGTCATTGTTTTTTGAAAGGTTGCGCGGCGAAATTGAAGTGCTGAACCCGCTTCTTTTTTAACGAGACGGATCAAGCATCCACTAACAAATAGTAGTCCTCTTGCCGTCGATTATCCGAACGGCTTGCGACAGATATGCTATTGGCTGCGACATCAAACCTATTATTATTTAATCAAAAAAATCAGCAATTCAGGTCAATGAATACCTGATGAATACTTGATATTTACACGATTGATCAAAATACAAAAAACTCTCCGCAATCTCGTCTGAGAAGACTTCGCGGATATGAAAACGCAGGAGACAATCAGCTCATGCGTTTTCATTCAACACATTCTAAAGCATGTCGCGGAAAAGTGGGTACCGGTTTTCCGTGAACGAAATGCGCAAAAACAAATAGTTAAAGCGCGCCGTGATCATGGCCTATTTACCGCCGCGATAAATATTCACGCCCAGTTCGCGAATTTTCTTACGCAACGTATTGCGGTTAAGCCCGAGAAGATCGGCAGCCTTGATCTGGTTGCCACGCGTGGCGGTCAAACAGGCGAGGATCAACGGATATTCCATTTCCGCCAGGACGCGATGATAAAGCCCCGGCGGTGGAAGCTCGCTACCAAATGATGCAAAATAGCGCTGCATGTTTTGCTCGACCGCCTGCGATATGGTGATATTTTCCGTATCGCTGATCACCGCAGAGACAGATTCCGGATTTTCCAACTCGGCCTTGAGTTCGGCCTCGATGATCTCCGGCGAGATTTCTTCCTGCGGATAAAGGGCGGCAAGCCTGCGCACCAGATTTTCAAGTTCGCGCACATTGCCGGGCCATGGATAGCGCCGCATCAGTTCAAGGCCGGCATTGTTGATGCGCTTTTCCGGCAGACCTTCTTCCACGGCGCGCTTGAAGAAATATCGCACCAGATCGGGCACGTCCTCGCTGCGTTCGCGCAAGGGCGGCAGGCGCAGCGGCACGACATTGAGCCGATAATACAAATCTTCGCGGAACAGACCCTGCGCGATCAGTTGCCGCAAATCCTTGTTGGTTGCGGCAACGATGCGCACATCCGTCTTGATCGGCGTGCGTCCACCGACCGTCATATATTCGCCCTGTTGCAACACGCGCAAAAGCCGCGTCTGTGCTTCCATCGGCATATCGCCGATTTCATCGAGGAAAAGCGTACCGCCATTGGCCTGCTCGAAACGCCCGCTGGAGCGGTTCTGCGCGCCGGTAAAAGAGCCCTTTTCATGACCGAACAGGTCCGACTCGATCAGGTCGCGCGGAATGGCCGCCATATTGATCGCAACGAAGGGTCCCTTGCGGCGGCGGCCATATTCATGCAGCGCGCGCGCAACCAGTTCCTTGCCGGTTCCCGATTCACCAGTAATCATCATCGTCAGGTCTGTCTGCATCATGCGCGCCAGAACCCGGTAGATTTCCTGCATGGCGGGCGAACGACCAACCAGCGGCATGTTTTCGCCCGCCTCATCGTGCAGTGCAGAAGATGCCTTGTGCTTGGGTTCAGACAGAGCGCGACCGACAATATTGATGAGTTCGCTCAGATCGAACGGTTTGGGCAGATATTCATAGGCCCCCGCTTCCGAGGCGCGGATCGCCGTCATGAAGGTGTTCTGCGCGCTCATGACCACAATCGGCAGATCGGGGCGCATTTTTCGGATACGCGGCAGAAGATCGAAGGCGTTTTCGTCGGGCATATTGACATCTGTGATGACAAGATCGCCATCGCCCGCCGCCACCCAGCGCCAGAGTGCCGCCGCATTCGATGTGACCCGTACGTCATAGCCAGCCCGCGACAGCGCCTGATTGAGCACTGTTCTTATGGCTGCATCGTCATCCGCCACCAGTATGGTTCCGGTCGGGCGTCCTGCTATCATGCGTCGTCTCCGATATTCGGGGAATTTTGTTCTTCCAAAGCACTATCCGGGTTTTTCCACGCCGGCATGAGAACACGAAAAGTCGTCCGCGAGGGATGGCTGTCGCATTCGATGATGCCACCATGATCGCCGATGATCCTTGCCACCAGCGCCAGCCCAAGACCGGAACCGTTGGTCTTGGTCGTCACAAACGGATCGAAAAGATGCGGCAGCATATCCTGCGGCACACCCGGACCATTATCTGTCACGCAAAATTCCAGCGGCAGCGCCACACGGTCGCGCGCGCCGGGCACCTGAAGGCGGATACCGGGCCGATAGGCAGTAGACAGCGTGATCTCGCCTCCTTCCCGCTTGCCCACGGCTTCCGCGGCATTCTTCACCAGATTGAGGAAAACCTGCACAAGCTGGTCGCGATTGGCGAAGACCGGCGGCAGGGAAGGATCGTAATCCTCGTTAAAGCGGATATGGCGGGCAAAACCATTGCGCGCCACAGCCTTCACATGATCGAGCACCGCATGGATATTGACCGCAGTGCGCTCGATCGGACGCTCGTCGGAAAAGACTTCCATTCGGTCCACCAGCGAAACGATCCGGTCGGTTTCATCAGTAATCAACCGCGCCAACGCACGATCCTCGTCGCCCACCACTTGTTCCAGCAATTGCGCAGCGCCGCGAATACCGGAAAGCGGGTTTTTGATCTCATGCGCCAGCATCGAGGCAAGACCGGTCACAGAGCGTGCCGCACCGCGATGGGTCATCTGGCGGTCGATCTTTTCGGCCATGGTCTTTTCCTTGAACAGGATGACCACGGCACCGGGCATTTCCGCAACGGGTGCGACATAGAGATCGACAATGCGCTCGGCACCAAGGCGCGGCGAGGAAATATCCACCCGATATTCATTGACCGGAATCTGGCTCAGGCGCACCTGTTCGACAAGCGAGAGCAGCGGACTGCCGAATGGCAAGAAACTGTCGAGCCTGTTGCGTGCAAGAATGGAAGAACCAGCGCGAAAAAACTGCTCGCCATCCAAGTTGGCATAGGCGATGCGATCATCGGGACCGACCATGATGACCGGCTGGCTGATGGCATCCAGAACGACGGATGGGATAGTGCCCTTGTCCTGCGTGTCCCGCATCAGGCAACCTTTCTCAATGAATGCTGCATACCCGCCTCGCCCGCCAATATCCGGCACAAGGCGTGGATGACGGCAGATGGCTCGGTCAGGGTCATCACTTGCGCCTTGTCAGCAGCGCTGAAAGCATCACCGGCATGACGGTCGAGATACCAACCAAGATGCTTGCGGGCATGGCGAATGCCCGTCTTGCTGCCATAATGGGCGAGCATGTCCTCGTAATGCATGACGATATAATCGAGTATATCGCCGTGCGTGACCGAAGCATGTCCGGCAATCGCACCCACAAGCCACGGCTGGCCATAGGTCGACCGCCCGATCATCACGGCATCGGCCCCCGAGCAGCGGCAGATTTCCTCGGCATCCTGACGTGAAGTCACATCGCCATTGGCGACAAGCGGGATTTTAACCGCTTCACGCACGGCGCGAATGGCGTCCCAGTCGGCCTTTCCTTCATAAAACTGACAGCGCGTGCGCCCATGCACAGTGACCATGGCAATGCCCGCATCTTCTGCCCGCTTTGCCAGTTCCGGCGCGTTGATGCTGTTTTCATCCCATCCCAGCCGCATTTTCAGCGTCACCGGGATTTTGACCGCATTGACTGTCGCCTCGACCAGCGTCATGGCATGGTCGAGATCGCGCATGAGAGCGGAACCCGAATAGCCGCCCGTCACTTTCTTGGCGGGACAGCCCATATTGATGTCGATCATATCCGCACCCTCGCCTTCAGCGATTCTGGCAGCGTCCCCCATCCAGTGCGCTTCACGGCCCGCAAGCTGCACCACATGCGTACCAAGCCCCTCGCCCGAAAGACGCAGCATGCTTTCCTTGTGTCGGTTACAAAGCTCGGCACTGGCCACCATTTCCGACACCACCATTCCTGCCCCGGCATCGGCCGCGCGTTTGCGGAACGGCAGATCTGACACACCCGACATAGGTGCCAGAAAAACACGGTTTTTAAGCACCACGCCACGTATATTGAGGGGCTGATCGAGAAACGTCACCAATATTGCCTATTTCATATGCATGATGGATATCGCTTATACTTTAAGCATCATCCTTCACCAAACGCAAGGAAAAGCACAAAGAACAGGCGATAAAACAATTGGCATCTGGCCTTTACCGGCACAAGGTACTATTGCGTTTGCAAACATGGATTTGACAGAGGCGAAGACCATTTCCACTATAGCAGCGGTCATTGTGGCAGCCGGACGCGGCGAACGGGCGGGACAAAGCACCGAAGGGCCGAAACAATACAGGCGCATCGGTGGTGAAGCCGTTCTTGCCAGAACCCTGCGCGCCTTTCGCAACGCTCCATCCATCGGCAGGATTGTCATCGTCATCCATCCCGACGACCATGCCTTTTATAAAAATGCTATCGCTGACGATTGCGCGGATGTGAGCGTGGTGACGGGCGGCCCGACACGACAGGAATCCACCCGGATCGGCCTTCTTGCGCTGGCTG
>JAATGD010000103.1 GCA_015654965.1 Hyphomicrobiales bacterium | reverse complement strand
TTCCTTTCAGGGAAAATGAAAATACCCGCCACCCGCTTTCGCCATTGCGGCACAAGGGCGGAGGTTAAAACGCCATGGCCCTCATAGGCATGGATGAAGCGGTTTTCCCGCGTCATGATGCCAAGATGCTTGGCCGCGACATCGGACCGCCAGCGAAAGATGAGAAGATCACCCGGCTGCGGCTCGCCGTCATCGCGCCGCGCCATGTGTCGTTGGGCTGCATCCAGCAACCGTTCCTGCCCATGCGCCTCACCCCAGTCTGGTGCGTAAGTGCCTGCCTTTTCCGGCTCGCATCCGTAAAGCGCGCGCCAAATGCCGCGCACCAGCCCCAGACAATCGCAACTGATGCCCCTCATCGATGCGCCGTGCCTGTAGGGCGTACCGATCCAGCTTTCAGCCTCGGCAAGAACACAATCGGCAATCCTCATGGCACCAGTGCGCTCCCGTCATATTCGTTCTCACCATTGACATAGGCGTAAGCGACATCATTGCCCGGAAGATGCGGAAAGCCGCGAAAATTGACACCATTGCCGAATTTTGCCTTGCAGATGGCAAAGCTCTTGTCGCAACCGGCAATGACACGGAAGGTGTCCCCCGCCTCGACGGGCAATACCGGCGGTTCACTCAATTGCAGGCTGTTGGCCTTATGCCCAAGGATGCGGATTCTTAACCCCGCCTTCTCCCCATTCGTCCATGTGAGAATACCGTTTGAAAACCAGCCGGACGCAAAGCCTTCAAGGCCGGTCACGGTCAGTGTGGTATGCGCCATATCCACGACCGTTCCGGTGCCGAAATAGCGCGGATCGTTGATATTGACGCCACAGCGTCCGTCACCCAGTTCCGCATTGCAAAGGCGCATGACGCGGCGGCCACAGACGGCATCGAAAGCGGCAGCGGCCCCTTTCAGCTCCATTACAAAACGGCTGCCTGACCGGCTTATCTTCGCGGCAGTAAAGCGCCTGAGTAGCATATGCTGGTCTGGCTGCGACCAGTTGACGAGATAGACCTCGATCTGCGCCCCGTCGTAACGCCCATTCTCGATATCCGTGTCACTGACTTTTTCCGAGGACAGGACGCCCTCTACATCGCTTCCCGCAATGGCAAGACCCAAATTGGTTGCGACCTCGCTTGCGTTGAACCCCGTGAGAGGATCGCAGATTACGCCTGCAAGGGTGAGCGGGTTGTCATGGTCGGTAAAGCCCAGGACAAGCCCGTCGCGTCGTCGGACAATCCATGCGAAACAATGATTTGTGACGTTGCCTTCGAGATGCGATTCAAGCGCTTGTGGAACTGGGATCATGCCTTGACCTCGATAATGGGAATGGAGGGGATTTCGCCCGCCCGGAAAGACGCGATGCTGGCAGTCAGGCGATCGGTATCGAAACGCACAGCGACGTCGAACAGGAAACCAGCTGTCAGAATCGCGCCCTCTTCCGGCAGATAATCGGGGGTAAAGGTGATGCGCCCCGTGGCTGTATCAAGGCTATAGGCCTCGCCCTCGGGTGCCTTGATAGCATTGATAGCCACACTTACCGTCTCGACCAGCGGGCGGGTAATCGGGCGGAAATAGCTCTCGTAGTGTTTCACAAGCTGGAAGGTAACTGTCGCTCCATCGCCCAACCCCAAGGGCTGATCGAGCGGCGATGGTGGCTTGCCGTCATTGGATGAGGAATAATCGAAAGGATCACGAAAGCGGAAGGCATGGAGCGAGCCGCGCCGGGCCTCGAAAAACGCCAGCACCAGTTTCAGATCATCGAGCGAGCGCAGACCCGTCCCGGCATCGAAATGCCGTCGCGAATGCGCCCAACGGGCATTGCGCTTTTCAAGCCCGGAGGTGAGCGTGACGATCTCGTTGCGCCATTCAGGCCCGCTTGTTGCACCAAACGACACACCGAGCGGAAAACGTACATCATGAAATTCCTCCGCCATATTATAACCTCCGTGCGCCGCGCCGCACGGCTCCGGCCAGCATGGCGGACAATTGCGCTTCAGACTTCTGGAACGAAGCGGCATCGGGCGAGGTCATGTTGAAGACGACCTGCACCGGCTTGCCGCCGCCACCCGTCGCCACGCCCAGACGCCCGTCGGCTCCACGCGCAAGCGGCACGATGGCTTCTGCTCCGGCCTCTCCCGTCAACCCAAGCGAGCCATTGCCCATGCCGAAATAGGTCGGACTTGAAACGACCCCGCCCTTGGCAAAGGGCGTGATGCCGCCAATACCGCTCAAAACCCCGCCCAGTGTGGAAGAGACGAGGCTTTGCAAGGGTTGCAAGCCTGCCGAAAGGGCCTGACTTGCCAGGCTTCCGGCAAGCCCGCGCAATACGTCTTCAAGGCCTTTGCCGGAAGTGATGGCGCTTTTCAAAGCCGAGGTCAGGCTGTTGCCAAAGCTTGAAGAGCGCTTTTCAAGGTCGGTCAAAGCGCGGTCGAAGGCGCTGGTATCCGCCTCAACGGATACGGTTACAGTCTCGTCTGTCATGAAACTACCTGTCGGGAAAAGCGCGCATCAGCGCGTCAAGAGAGGAACGCGACGGCGCATCATGCGTGGGCGTGAAAGGCCCGAGCGCTGCGGCGAGTTCGCGGGGCGTCATGGCCCAGAAATTACGGGAAGAAAGCCGCAGCAGACCAAAACCCGCCCGCATGACCTCGTTCCATGGAAAGGGTTTCTGCGGATGGTCGAGGTCGGCTGCGGCATTCAGGGGTTTGGCGTAGCGTCACTTTCCGATGTGCCAAAGGTCACGGTCAGAAGTTCGGAGACGATACGCGCAAAGCCTGCAACACCGCCATCCGCCCGCATATCGGCCACCTCGTCTTCGCTCACGACATGGCCGCCACCGCGTAATCCAGCAATGAGAATACGCTGCATGTCGCGCGCCGACAGCCGTCCGGTCGAAAAGCGAGCGATCAGATCGGTCAGGTTGTCGGCTGCAAAAGCCGCCTCCAGTTCGGCCAGCGCGCCGAGCGTCAGGCAGAGCGTCCAGTCGCGACCATCGAGACGCGCGCCAACTTCGCCGCGATGACGATTGACCATCATAGAGACGCCCCGAAGGCCATGTAGCCTGCCGATTCAAGCGCGATCTCAAAGGTCATTTCGCCATTGTGATTGCCGCCATATTCGAGCGCCACGATCTGGAACGGTCCGCTCAGCGTGCCGAAATCCGGCAGGACAAGCTGCCAGTCGCGGATTTCTCCGTCGAAAAACAGCCTGCGCACCAGCGCGTCCGACACAGCATCCTTGAAAATGCCCGAACCGCTGATCGAAACGCGCTGCACGCCACTGCCCGCGAGCAATTGCCGCCAGCGCCCGGCGGAATCGGCGTCCGTCACATCGACCGTTTCCGCATTCAACGCGATACGCTTGGTGCGCAGACCCGCACAGGTTTCAAAACCGTCATCGTCACGCTTTGTCTTGAGCAAGATATCCTTGCCTCTTTGCGCTACCATAGGTGCTCCTGAGAATTAGAGGATCGGTTCGGTCACGGCGCGATAGCGCATGGTGCCGAGATAATTGCCCAGCCCATCCGTATTGCGGGCCACGATTTCCGAGAGCGTCAGATTGACGAGATGATGCCCGTCGAGCACTATGGGCCATGCATCGAGCAAAGCCACGATTTTCGCGGCAATATCCAGCACGCGCCTGCGTCCGTTTTCCTTCGCCCATATCTGGATGTTGAGAAAATGCTCCGTGCCTTTTTCGCTCGCCGTGCTCCAGTCACGGCTCGAAGTCTCGCCAAGCGTCACATAGGGGAAAGGGGTTTTGGGCGGCACATGATCGTAAATTTTTGCGCCACCCAGCGATTGGGCCAGTCCCGCATCATTCTTCAATACTTCAAACAGCGCCTTCTGTAGGGCTCCCGCGCCAAGGGTCATCGGCTTCTCCATCCGAAGTTGCCACACCGCTGTTGATGGGATGCTTTTTCGCAAGCTCCGCATTTTCCTGCGCGCTCATCGCTTTCAGGCGCAAAACGCGTACCAAGCCATCGAATGTGAGTTTCATGGCAAGGTTCATCGCCCTTCCTCCATGACAAGGCAGACAAGATAGCGCCCGGTTTCATCGGGGTCGTTGATGGTGTTCAGCCGAAAGACCCGCGCCCCTTTGCGCAACCGCATGGCTGTGGATAGATCCTCGCGAAACCGCAAAAGGATGCGGTGGGTTGCTTCGGGCTGGGGGCGTGTGCCGAAATTACGCTGGCTGACCGAAACGGGCTCCAGCCGCCCCCATAGCGTGGCGATTTCCGTCCATATTTCCTGATAGCCACCCATACCGTCGGGTTCAGGCTGCAATGTTTCCAGAGCCAGCTCACAGGTGAGCTGGCCCGGATCGATAAAAAGAACATTGTTCATAGAGGCACCCGTCGCCAGCTATCGACCAACTGGTTGACCATGGGCGGAACAGTGAGCGGTGAGGCTACGGCATCAACGCCTGCACGCGATTCATAAAGATGCGCGGTCAGACTCAGAATGGCCTGCTTGAGCGCCTCGGGCACGCTTTCCGGTGTCTCACCAAAACCTGCCACAAAATCCACTTCAAGCCCGCGCAAACCGACCGCATCCGGATAAGCCCCCATGTAAAGGCGCTGCGGGCGGCGACCGTCTTGCAACTGGAATGTTTCAGGCGGCAGGCTGACCGCCGTGCCATCGGGGCGATAAGCCACCACCATGCTCACTTCCGTCACCGGATATTTGAACAGCGCCAAGCGCCCCGAACGCGGCCAGCGATCCACGCGCAACCGCCATGTCTGGTTGATCAGCGCAAGGCCGGTTTCGGCTTCGACGAGTTCACGCGCGGTTTTCAAAAGACGTTCGAGAAGGGCATCTTCGCTCGATGAAGAGAGGCGCAAAAATGCGCGCGCGTCTGCGATCGTCACCGGCTCGACGGCCGGCGGCGTGACAAGAAACATTGTCATGTGGTTTTCCCCTAAATGTTAACTTTCAAATCAGTCAGTTAGACCCGGAATTTAGAGATGGCGCCCAAAGCCAGTTTCCTGCTTCGTGGGCAGAAAACCAGCTGCCAAAACCGGCAATCGGGCTTAAAATTGCCTGCGAAAAATGACAGGATCAGGCTGCAAATTTCAGAAGCTTGATCGCGTCAAAGTCCTGCACACCGCCGCCCACGCGCTTGGTGGTGTAGAACAGCACATAGGGTTTTGCGGAATAGGGATCGCGCAGCACGCGCACGCCGATGCGATCGACCACCAGATAACCGCGTCCGAAATCGCCAAAGGCAATGGCCGGACTGTCGGCGGCAATATCGGGCATATGTTCGGCCTCAACCAGACCAAAGCCCATGAGCGACGCCTTTTCGCCAATGGCCGCAGGCGGCTGCCAGAGATAATTGCCGTCTGCGTCTTTCAGCTTGCGCAACACGCTCTGCGTCTTGCGGTTCATGACGAAATTGGCGTTCTGCCGGTATCCGGCCTTGATCGCATAGATGAGTTCGATCAGCTTGTCGGACGGGTCAGCAGCAGGAAGCGCACCCTCGACGCCGGTTGCGATATGGCCAATCTTACCCCATTCCCAGGCGCTTTCGTCCACACTGTCATAATTGAGGAAGCCACGCGGCTTGTTCACGCCATCGCCGCTGACAAAAGCGGCTCCCTCCTGTTCGGCAAAGGCGGTTTCCACTTCCTCGGCAATCCACTGTTCCACATTGACGGCGGCATCGTCGAGCAGTGTCGCGGTTGCCGCTGGCATGGCATAGATTTCCACGGTCGGAAACTGCAATTCGGCAAGCTTGGCCGATGCGGTCTGCGGACGCGCTGCGGTTTCACCCACCCAGCCGGTGGCAGGCCCCGTGATCGAAAACGGCTTTTTGAGAATCGCGCCCGACACCTGCCGTACGCTGGAAATGCCACTGATAGGCGAGAGAACGGCAAGCCTGCGACCGATCTCGGTTTCGAGTTCAGCAGGCACCAGATAGCCGCCATCAGGACCCGAACCGTATGAATGCGCTTTCTGCTCGATACCGCGCAGCGCCTGCTCGTCACCCCGGCGCACATAGGTATCAAAAGCGCTCTTGTGCTCGGTATTGACGACAGGCGTTGTGCCGCCAAGCTGCGGACGCGACTGCTTTGACACATAGGCGTCGAGCGCCTGTTTCTGCTCATCGAGCGCACGATTGATGCGCTCGACCTTTTCGGTCAGCAGCACATCGACGCCTGCATGTTTTTCAACGCGTTTCAGCCGCTCGTCATTGGCTTCGCGAAAGGCGGAAAACGCGCTCATGAAATCGTCGAAAGCTTCGCCGACATCACCATCATTATGGATGTTCGGCACAAGTGATTTGGTTTCCGCGCTCTTGGTTTCAAGACCTGCGGGCTGAATGGAATGATGATTGTCCATGATGTTCCTGTTAGCTGGATAATGATCTGGCGGCATCGCGCATACGCTGCGCAAGGCCTGCTTCTTCATGATGGACGGCCTCCGGCTGCGCCCGTTTTGCATTGAGCGCCGCATAGCCCCTGGCTATGACGATGCGTGCGCTCGCACGGCTCAGCCCCGCATCCCGCGTGAGCCAGCGTTCAAATTCTCTGATGCTCGGCAAGGCCCCTTTCACATTGGCGATGCGTGCCTGTGGCAGCATGGGGAAGGTGACGACCGAGATTTCCCAAAGATCGGCTTCGAGAATATGGCGTAGACCGCTTCGGGCATCTTTTCGTGCCTTGACGGTGCGAAATCCGATGGAAAGCCCGTCCAGTCCGCCCGAGCGCATGAGTTCCAGCGCTTCGCGGGCGCGGGTCACGCCCTTGGCAAGCCTGCCTTCGACATAAAGCCCACGCGCATCCTCGCGGATTTTCGTCCAGACGCCGATGGGTTGTGCCGCATCATGTTGCCAGAGCATACGGATGCCCGAAGGGCCGCGCTCGTTCAACGCACGCGCAAAAGCGCCATGTTCAATGACATCGCTGCCGAGATCCGGCAATCCGAACACGCTTGCATAGCCGCAAAAACTGCCATCGATCTCCACATCTTGAAGCGCCAGCGAAGCGCGCTTGGTGTCCAGTTTGCAATCATTCCTTGTCATGCATATCCCTCTCCTCGGGCAGAATTCCCGGCAAGGCGGCGTGTTTGAGCCGTTCGGAAAATCGCTTGAAGATGCCCAGTGCTGACCATGCCGCAAGGCTTGCGGAGGCCGAACCGATCAGCATGAGTTCGCTACTCCCCAGCGCCTTATTGAGTGCCAGCATCTGCGCGATTTTCACGCCTGCCGCACCACCGAAAATCAGCCCGCAAATGACACCTACCGCAAACCGGATGGCCGCCTCACGCCGCCCTTTGGGCAGCATATAGGCGAGCGATACCGCCGATCCCGCGACCGCACCGGCAATTTTTGCCGACCATATCCACACGTTTTCAGAGGAGAGAACCGTATCGTTCAAATGGCTCATGCTGCCCCCCTGCCGCCATTGGGCTGATAACCGACCGCCTCGCGTTTTTCCTCGTCCGTGAGAAACGAAGCATCGGAGACACGCCGCCACAGCGCCTCGCGTTCTGCCGACAGGCCCTCGATGCGGTCGGCGTCATAATCAAGCCGCAGCTTGTCGCCAAAAATCGGTCCCAGCCAATTGCCGAAAGCCCGCGCCGTGCGGCCCATCAGCGGCAGCACCGTGAGACGATAAAAAGCGCGATTGGCTTCGGCATAATTGGCGTAAGTGTTGTCGCCCGGAATACCAAGCAGCATCGGCGGCACGCCGAAGGCCAGCGCAATATCGCGTGCGGCGCCATTCTTGGCTTCCATGAAATCCATGTCATGCGGACTGTAGCCCATCGCCTTCCAGTCAAGCCCACATTCAAGCAACAAGGGACGCCCCGCACCCGATGCACCCGTATAGCCCTCTTCGAGTTCGGCTTTGAGCCGCTCGAACTGCTCTTCGGTCAGGTTGCCGCCATCTTTCGGCGCATAGACCAGCGCGCCGGAAGGACGCGCTGAATTATCGAGCAAGGCCTTGTTCCAGGCGCCTGCCGCATTATGCGTATCAAGCGCCATGAGGGCTGCTTCCAGCGGTGCAAAACCATAATGATCATCAAGCGGATGAAACAGTTTGAGATGCAGACCCGTCGCATCACGGCTGCCAATACGGATGCGCCGCACAGTCGAACCGGAGCGATAAACCAGCACTTCAGGCCAGCCATTTCCATCGGTTTCAACGCTCACGCATTCAGGTTTCAGGAGATGCAATTCAATCCGCCCGCTCGGCAGATCGACGCGCTCGACATAGGCATTGCCGGAAATCAGAAGATGCCCGTAAAGCTTTTCGAGAAAACTGCTGCCATCAAGCCCCGCCTGCGGATGCGTCAGAAGCTCCAGCAAGGGATGCGTTTCATGCTCGGTCACACCCTCATAAAGCAGCCACGGCACGCTGCTGGCTGCATCCGCAATCAGCCGTACACAACGATGCGCAACGGGATTGCGCATAAAACCTTCACGCGCCAGCGTCGAATAATCACGCGCAATCCATGACGCGCTTTTATCGACATGAAGCGCGACAAAGCCATTGGTCATCTTCGTCTCACGCGCTTTATCGCCCTGTGACGGTGCATGAGGCGCGCCTTTACGCCCCGGCCTTTTCCAAGCCCAGTTCCAAGCCATATGGTTGGCCTCTCCAGATGTTTGATCGATAATTTCAGCTAAAGCGCCGAATGCGCGGTTTGAGGTCTTGGCCCAGCATCAACTCGCCCAAGGCCCA
This sequence comes from Hyphomicrobiales bacterium, assembly GCA_015654965.1. Taxonomy (GTDB): domain Bacteria; phylum Pseudomonadota; class Alphaproteobacteria; order Rhizobiales; family Rhizobiaceae; genus Brucella. Next base: position 15,534 of record JAATGD010000103.1, on the reverse strand, counting down.
GACCAGCGCATCGAGATGATCGGGCGAGCGCCCGGAGGAAAGCCCCTCAGGGGCAAAATCACACATTTCATCTTCGAGCGCCGGAAAGCGTCCAGCATGGCGCACCCGCCCCTGTTCGTAAAGCGCGGCAATCGGCTCGGCGCGCAGCCATTTTCCGCGCGTGGCGCGACGTTTGACCACCGGCACCGACGGGTCTTCGGCCGCCAGAACCGCGGCCACCATTTCGCCGCCCTGATTGACTTCCGCAACGATTGCGTCCGCCTCAAGCCGGTTAAAAAGCGCAATCGCCTTGCGCGCCCATTGATGCGGTTTTGCCATATTGAGGCTTTCATCAGCGAGCACATGACCAAACCCGTCCGCATCAAGACCGGCTGCAACGATCCCGCAGGCGTCCGACGATTTGCCTGACGATGCGGGCGGATCGATGGCCACAACAATGCGTTCAAGCGGTGGCGACACATCCTCGAAACAGCACTCGATCAGATCGCGTGACCACAAAGCACCCGGACGTTCCTCAATCAGTTCGCCATCCAGCTCCTGCCGCCCCAGCCGCGTGCCAGCATAGCGTTTATTGACGGCGGCGATAAAACCATCCGCAAGATTTTCAGCATTTTCTTCCGTCCGCATATGCGTCATCGAAACGCTCGCATCCGTCATGAGCGCCTTGAGCAGCGGCACGGCACGCGGCGTTGTCGTCACCACCTGACGCGGAAAATCCCCGAGTCTGAGGCCAAATTGCAGCATGTCCCAGGTTTCCTGCGGATGCTTCCATTTGGCCAGCTCATCGCACCATGCGGCAGCAAATTGCGGCCCGCGCAGGCTGTCGGGGTCTTCGGACGAAAACAAGGTCGCAGTTGCGCCATTCTCCCAGATCAGGCGGCGGCGTGTCGCCTCATAGCGCGGGCGTTGAAGTCGTGACACAGCCAGAATGCCCGATGGCCCATCGACCATGACCTCACGCGCATCATTAAACGTCTCGCCCACCAGTGCGATATGCCCGCAAGCTTTTGAGCCAAAGGGCGGCAGGCCCAAGGCCATACCCGACACCCATTCGGCACCCGCCCGCGTTTTGCCGGAACCACGCCCGCCCATGATCAGCCAGACACGCCAGTCGCCATGGGGGGGCAATTGCGCGTCACGCGCCCGGATCAGCCATTCCTCCCCCGCCCTCATCAGTTGCTTTCGCGTCAAGCCCGCGCTCCATGATTTCCCGCGCGCGCTTTTTTGCAAGCTCGTCGATTCTCCTGTCTATGCGAAGCAATGCCTGCCGCGTCTCATTGACATCCGCCGCCTTCTCCTCTGTCCGTTCTGCGGGGACTGAACTTTCAGCCGATAGCTCGTTGACGGTCTTCACCGCGCGTGCAAGCGCCATCAGCGCTTCCGCCTTGCTCTTGTCGGGCAGTTCTTCCGCATCGAGCAGCCGCTTCAATTCCATCTGCAACCGTTCAAGGGCAGGATCGGTCGTGCGCCGTTCAGTTTCTGATTGCACCGCGCCATCGAGCTGCAAACGGCGCAAACGCTGCAAATAATTATTGAGCGACAGGCCCATGACCTCCGCCATAATGGCGATATCTATACCGTAAGCCACCTGCAATTCATGCGCACGCCGGACACGCGCTTCCATCAGCGCCTGTTTTGTTGCGATATCCAAATGCGGCACCTGTGATTTAAAAACAAAAACCCCGGAAGCGGGAAGGCTTGCGGGGTCGAAATCGTCACTCATTTGTCCCCGCCTTATCGGCGCTGGATACAGTTCTGTGACTATACCTATTCAATAGCAAATCACCGTTACGGCGTCAATGACTATTTTCCTATTTTTGATTTTTTTCCTATATCCTCATATCAGCCGTATAAAAGGCAGCACATTATGGCACGGTTAATGAGTTGCTAAGGCTTCGTCCCTATGATCGCCTTGCTGACCAGTATGGGCATGATTTGGGGCGACAGGTTTGACGCGCATCTCAATCCCTGCTCTCGGCAGCAAGGCCATGCGTACCGGAGTAAGCTGCGTGACAAAAGATCAGTTCCGCGCCCTGGAAGAAATTTCAGGCAGCCGGAGCCCATCCCATTCAAAAGCTGGCGACAGCAAGGCGGACAATCTGCTCGGCGCGGCGATTGCGGCGTTCGCAGGCATCACGCGTCCGGGTCGTCACGACTTGCAGCAATTTGAAGATCTGGTCATGCCGCTTTTGCATTGTGCAAGCGCACCAGCAAAGCAGCACGCAGCACACAGGCTGGCAAAGCTTGAAGATGCGCCGCGTCGGGTTATTCTGGCGCTGGCGGACGAGCCGGTGGCAATTTCAGCGCCCATTCTTTTACGCTCACCCATCCTGCGCCCGGGCGATCTCATCGATCTCATCGGCAAGAATGGGCTTCCCCACGCCCGCGCCATTGCGCGGCGGCAATCGGGTGACGTCCTCTTGCAAGCCGTACTGCGCAGTTTTGCCGATCCCACTATCGACCGCACGCTGGCGCTGCAGGAAAGCCTTGCCGATTTCGACGCCTCATCAGCCGGACAGGCCGATGCGACAATCGAAGACAGCTTTCTCGACAATCGCCGCCTGATCGAAACAGCCTTGCAAAAGCAGGATTATTTTTTCCGCAATGCGCTTGCGGGCGCACTGGGACTGACATTCGAGCAGGCGAATGCTTTGATCGGGAGCTGGCCCAATTCGCCTCTCCCCATCGTTCTCAAAGCACTGGGCCTTACGCCTGCGGAATGTTTTCTGGTCGTAACGGCTGTGCTTGGCCCCGTTGCCACGGACCGTGCGGGGCTACTGGCTTTCGTGGAGCTTTATCGCTCCATCGATGCTGAAAAAGCCATGATGCTGATACGCCAGTGGAATGCAGGCACCATGTCGGCAATCCTGCGGAGCAAGCTGGTTGAGATGGCCGAAGCCGAGGATGACATCCCGCTTGAAGAAGCCGCCAATAGCGATGCGCCGCCACTTCTGACCCGAATGGCGAAGTGACGTTCAGAGCAATCCGTCATCCTGCGTGATCGTAAAAAACGCTGCCGCGTCAGCGATATCTTCCAGTTCCACGAGCCAGAGATCGGGATCGAAACGGATTTCGCGCTGCATACGCTCGTCAGCGGCCATGTCATCGGCATCTTTGAGAAGCGCCACAAATAACCGCTCGCCGCTGTCCCCTTCATAAGAGGTTTGCGGCGCTGGCGCATAAAGATCGCAAGTACCTAAACGCGAACTGACCTTGATGAAGATAGCGCCCGCCTCGGTTGAACCGCGCCGGGCAAGATAGGCAAACCCGCCCGCGCCCTGCACCTTGCGGATCAATGCCGAAACCCAAAAATCGGAAGTCAGGCGCATGGCGCAATCATCCTAGCTGATAAGACCGATTTCACGCATCTTGGCGATGAGTGTTGCATCTATTTCGCCCGTGACGCTCAAACCGAACAGTTTTTGAAATTCCCGCACGGCTGATTGTGTCGTCTTGCCTGCCTCTCCATTGACCGGCACGCTGTCGTTACCAAACGCTTTCAGGCCTGCCTGCACACGAATCACATCCTGTACGGAAATCTTGCCTTTCGGGGTCGATGCCGGTTTCTGATAGGAGACAAGATCAGCTTTCGGTATTGTCGAGGTCTGCTCCGATCTCTGGGCGGATGCGCTGTTCTTTATGACAACAGGCTGCGGACGTTTTGCCGGAATGGCCACTTCAATGGCTTTTTCCACGCTATCGGGTTGCGGTGCTTTCGTTTGCGGCTCAAGCGGCACTTTTGCCTGTTCTACGCCCACTTTTTTCTGCAAGGCTCGCCAGCGCTCGATCGCTTCGCGGGTTTGTGGGCCGCTAAAACCATCAACCGGACCTTTATAAATGCCCAGCACCGACAGGCGCTGCTGTAGCCGCGCCACTTCCACATCGGCATGGGCTGCCAGCGCCGGAAGCATATCATCCGTCACCTGCGGCTCCATGCGCGTGGTGACAGCGGCAATGTCTTCGATTGTCTCAACCGGGGCATCGGCTTGCGGTGTCGTTGCAACTTCTTCGACAGGCTTTTTATCGGTATGAGTGATAACCGCCATTCCCGGCAGGGTCGGACGCGGTGTGGGCTTGAAGATAAAATCCGTCCGTGTGCGGAAAAACACAGCATTATGGGCTTCCGGCTGATACCAGAGCGCATTGGCCGAAACAAAACTCATCACCACCAGAAACGCCGTGGCGCCACCCGTCAATACAGGATTGCGCACGACGAACTCACCGGCCGCGATTGCAAGCCTTGATGCGGAGGTGAAAAAGAAACGCAGGAGTTTTAGCCCGAGGCTAGGCCGTTTTGCGGTCTTGCGCATCCTGCCACCCTGAGCCTTTTTCTTGGTCTGTGTCTTTTTGCCAGTCATTACACCTTTCTCCCTGGTGACAGTGCATGTCGATCACCATGCCCGGAACCATGCCAGACACTGCGCCAAGTTCTGTATTCTCATCCTCTTTTGTACGATATTGCGGTCCCGCAACAGGCAGGCGGATTGTTACGACCGTGCCTTCACCGGGCTGGCTTTTCAGGCTCATCGTGCCCTGATGCAGTTCCACCAGTCCCTTGACCACTGAAAGCCCCAGCCCGCAACCTTCCTGCGCGCGTGTAAAACTGTTATCGGCCCGCACGAAGGGCATGCCGATGCGTTCCAGATCGTCAGCCGTCATGCCGATCCCCGTATCGGAGATGCTGAATTCGAGCATGGGGCGTCCGTCTGCAACAACGCGGGTGGCATCAATGGTCACGCAACCGCCCGCTTGCGTGAATTTGACCGCATTGGCCGCAAGATTGAGCAAAATCTGCTGTACGGCGCGACGATCCGCAACCACCGCTCCAATGCCCTGATGAACCCTGTGACAAAAGGCAAGCCCACGTTTTTCGGCTTGTGGGAGCATGACCGCATTGCACAGTTCCACCACTTCGCGGAATGAAAATTCCTGCGGCGCAATCGAATAGGTGCCGGTTTCAAGCTGTGAATTGTCGAGAACCGCATTGACCAGTTCAAGCAGATAGTGACCCGACTGATGAATGAGGCCGACATATTCGCGCTGCTTTTCAGTCGCGAGCTTTCCGCCGATGTCATTGGAGAGCATATCGGAAAAGCCGATGATCGAATTGAGCGGCGTGCGCAATTCATGGCTGAGCGCGGCAAGCAGACGCTCTTTGCCATGACGTTCGGATTGAAGCTGCGCCTTTAAAGCCGCAATTTCATCCATCAGCTTCTGTTCGCCTGCAAGGGAGCGACCGACTAGCGTAATGATGCCATCACTATTGGTTCCCTCCATGCGGTAGCTGTGAAAAATGGTGGCACCATCTTCCATGGCGCGCAGGCGAATATCCGCACGCAAGCCAGGGGGCGAGCCAGGCTTTCCTTCTCGCAAATCCGCCAGAAGCGAAAGATAGCTGACGCGATCAGCCACATGCACACGGTCGAGAAGCGCTGTGCCTTCCAGCGTATGCGGCTCTATACCAAGGCATTGGGCCGACGACACGCCCACTGAAACGACCATGCCATCGCGGTCAAGCGCGATGCGCACATCACCATCGGCAACGGCTATCTGGACTGCGTTCTGGTTTTGCTGGTTTGCTTGCAAGGCCAATGCGAGGCTGCGTGCAACAAGGCTTGCCGCATAAAGAATGACCACGACAATCGATGCCGTCGAACCCTGCACGACTGGCGCAACAAAAGAGGTGACCGATAGTGCAAAGATCAAGACAGCGCCGAAAACACCTGCGGCGACTGCCACTGGTTGACGCCAAGTCAGCCAGAGTTCAAAGGGCAGGCACGCCACCATCAGCCAGAGTGCTGCATTGTTCTCTCCAACCACACTGAGCGTTGCAAGACCGATGCCATAGGCTGCAAAATTGAAAAGTCCCAAGATGAAAGCACTCACGCCCATGAGCGAGAGCGCGCAAAAAATCATCGTCATGCCGACAAGGCTTGTGACCAGCATAGCGAGTTCCATGGCGCTCAAAACCAGCCCCGTTGCCAAAGCCGCAGCCAACAGGAAAACGGGCAAGGTCAGGACGGAGCCAGCAATACGCATCGCCGTTACGTCCTCTGCCTGTGCCAGTTTTCGGCAGCATTTGTCGTAGAAACGGCCAAGCATCTGCGCAGCTATGCGCACAGTTTCGGCTGTTTTCGATACAATGGCTTTCAACGTGTCCTACTCACTCACAATACGCATACACAAAGCTGAAACGGTCATTTCCAGACACGTTTCGTTGGCTAGAGATTGCCCCAGAGGCTTTAAGGAAACGATAAAAGGAGGGGCGAAAAACCCGATAAGCATACTCAGACCCAAGCTTTTCGCACTATGGTAAACAAGAAGTGGAGATGAGATCACCCCACTAAATCAAGCGTGGTTACGGAATCTTTTCGATTTCGTCCGACACTGTGCTGGCGTCACCTGATAGAAAGTTTGCCAGCAACCACTCATGATCCGTTTCCTTATCAAATGCGTTTTCTGGCTATCGCTGGCATTCATCGTGATGCCGCGGTTTTTCCCTGTGCATGATGAAGAAACGCTCGCGCAGGAAACCGCAAAACAAACGGGCCAGACACCACAGACGATGGACCAATGGCTTGCGCATGGGAAAACGGCAATCGAGATCGGCAAGCTTTGCATCGACAATCCGGCTTTTTGCGAAAAAGGGACATCCCTTGCAACAAGCGCCGGAAGCGGTCTGCTGAAAAGCAGTGGTGCAGTGCTTGATTATCTGAGCCAGCGCTTTGGAGAAAAGAAAACAGAACCTTCTCCTGAAAGCCTTGCAACACCCGCAAGCAGTAAACCGGACGCTGCCCATGGCATTCCCTTGCCCACGCCGCGTGAGGAAGCCTTGCGCCAGTTCGACACGCGCACCACCGGAAGCACGGCACACCAACCATGACGGTTTTCCGTGACCTTGCGGATTTTCGCGCCTATATAGATGAGAAAATCATTTCTTGGATTTCAGGCGCGTATCATGACCACGACAATCGATAGCATCATCTCCGATTTTGAATTTCTCGACGATTGGGAAGACCGCTATCGCTATGTCATCGATCTGGGCAAGGAATTGACGCCCTACCCCGATGAAGACCGGGATGCGGCGCATAAGGTGCAGGGTTGTGTCAGTCAGGTCTGGTTAAAACCCCTGCCCGAAAACGGCGACGATCCCGTCATCCGCTTTCTGGGCGATTCGGATGCGCATATCGTGCGCGGCCTTGTGGCGATTGTGCTGGCACTTTATTCAGGCAAGAAAGCCTCGGAAATACTCACCATCGACCCCGAAAGCCTGCTGAAAAAGCTGGGGCTGGATGAGCATCTCACCCCACAGCGTTCCAACGGCTTGCGCGCCATGATCACGCGTATTCGCCGCGAAGCCGAAGAAGCTAGAGCGCCGTGCGTCCATTCGGACGCACAAAGGTCGCTCTAAGTTCTTGAATCTACGCATCGTGCTTTCCAAAAAACGATTCCGTTTTTTGGGCCGATGCTGTAGGCAGACAGCCTGAGGGGAGCGCCCTCAGCAAGTTGACTGCGCTGAAAAAGCTTTCGGCCTGTAATCATCCGTCCCCCAATGCAAGACAATACCCCGGTTACAGCTGTTGTCATGGTGCGGATTGTAATGCCGGTGCAATATGCTCAGCCCCGTTTTCAGAAGCATCTTGGCCGAGCGTACCGGCCATTGCCGCTCCCGCTCCACCCTTTCCAATCCTTTCAGGAAACAGCAGATATCGATCAGCACGCCGCTTAATTCCGGTCCCACCGCATCGAGCGCGCGCTCGACACGAATCCGGCTTGCCAAGGCAATATCGGTCAGTTCCGCCATTCCGCCTGCGCCGCCATGACCGCCACCGCCCGCACTGATATCCCAACGGGTGGTGATAGAGGGCATGAGCGAACCACGCGTAAAATCCGCACGCAACCGCTCGCCCGCATGAAATTCGTCCTCGGTCAGAAACGAACTGCCATCCGCACCCTTACGCCGATAAAGCATCGCCAGGGGCGATTCCGACAGATTGACCGCAACCGTTACGCCATCGTCCATTTCGACGTGAGCGGTTGCGCGCGTGGCGTGTTTTACGCCTTGCTGAACCGGTTTGCCGCTTTTGGGGCGGATCGCCAAGGCCAATCTGTCGCCTTCACGTCGCAATAGCCCTTCACGACACATTGCCTCGATCTCATCACGCGAGGCGGCAATCGTGCCCTGCTCCGTGATCAACAGCATATGGCTGTCACGCACCGAGTCCTGCAATTCGCAGCCGCTCGCCTTCAGAAAACGCATAATACGCATCCGGGACGCTGAAAACCCCTTGATCATATCGCGGGTCATGTCGCTGTCCTCCAGGTTGTGAAAGCCGAATTTGCAATGCGCTCGAAAGCCGTGACGGCAGCATCGAAATCAGAATCGTCGCGCATATCCTCGACAAGATGGCAGGCATGCATCACAGTCGTACGGTCTCGGGCGAAGCCTGTCGCCACTTCTCCCATGGCCATACCGAACAATGTATGCGCCACATACATGCCAATCTGCCGCACACGCGCAACAGGCCGTCGGCATCGCTTCGCGGAGCGCAATTCCTTTCCATCAATACCGAATGCAGCCCCCAAAAGGTCAATCAGTGCATCACAAAGCTGCACATTCTGTTCCTGCCGTCTTTTGTTGACCGTCTCTTGCCGAGCATCAATCATCAGGGATCGGCCATGCCGAACAGCAATCGCCTTTAGTGCCTCAAAAGCCTCTGCGCGTGTGTGAATGACATCCGATATTTCCAAAGACATCTATCTTTCCTCACCATAATAGGAATATCTTCTTGTAGTGAGAAAATTGCAAGAGTGGATAAGTTTTACAAAAAACCACGATTTTCAAATTTGCAAGAAAAGCTCTTCTGGATTGTCATCCGACATAATAAACAGATAATTTGGTAAATATCCGAGTATTTTCATCCAATTGGAAGAATGACCTGATGTAAGCGGACGCTTTCGATGAACCGTTTTTTGTAACGTTCCGTCCGAGATTCATCACCGGAACTCGCCCCAAATTAGGAATATTATCCACATACATCTCCAGTCCTGCGACCTTGTGCTTCATCAAGACACAAGGATCGCATTCATGGAAGCAGGATTGCAGCAATCACGTCAGACCTTTCTTGCGGAACGTGCAAGGCAACAGGCCAACGCCATGCAACGCGTCGCCCTGCAAATCATTGCCGGCATCGACATCGAGCAATTGGTGCGCGCGCCGACATCTGAAAAGAAAATGGCGATACAACGGTTGACGCGGCTGATCGAAAGGGAACGCCTGAGAGGTCTGAAAGGCCACTGGAGCTACGATCTCAACCGTCATATCGGCTTGAAACAGGTGCTCGACACAATACAGCAGCCTCCCGCATCGGCCCTAACATCGGAACCGGTTGTTGGAAAGCACGATGCTTAGAGCATGTCTGTTGAAAGTGGGAACCGATTTCGGGATAAAAACATGCGTAAAAACAAAAAGATAGAGCATTTCCAAGGATTCAATTAAAATAGGAAACGCTCTAGATTCAATCGTGGAGATGCGGCCTGTATGCGTCCGAATAGCCGCACAGCGCCCTATGGTCACCCATATTGGTGACGTTAATGCATCAGGCAAAGAAAACCGTGCACAGATCACAGGCATGTTGATATGAAACGGCCTGAAATGAAACCGGCCATGAAAGCGCTATCGCACCTTCATGGCCGGTCATGGCTTTATTGCACCAGTCTTGACGACTGACGATTGCATTAACCTACAGGTTTAATGCAATCGCATTGATGCATCAGGCATCCTTTGGCTTGCGGCCAAGGCCCATCTTCTTGGCAAGACGCGAACGGGCTTCGGCATAATTGGGCGCAACCATCGGATAGTTTGGATCCAGATCCCACTTTTCACGATATTGTTCAGGCGTCAGGTTATAATGGGTCATCAGGTGACGCTTGAGCGACTTGAATTTCTTACCGTCTTCAAGGCAAATGATGTACTCGTCCTGCACGGACTTCTTGGGATTGACCGCAGGCTTCGGCTTTTCAATGACAACCGGCACTTCCTCACGCTCGATGTGGCGCTTGAACGCGCCATGGACTTCGGCGATCAACAGCGGCAGTTCACTGGCGCGGACAGTATTGTTGCCAACATAGGCAGCCACGATATCCGCTGTCAGGCTCAAAAGCAGTTCTGCGCTCTCGTCGTTTGTTTCCAGATTTTCCATCGGATTTCCTTCTTTACTTTCTTATCAGCTTGTTTTCCGTACCTTGCAGCTTAGTTATACGCGAAGCGCTTTTGCATCTTTAAACTTCTGCCGATCCGTTTATATCAGTTATTTAACAACTACGATCATTCTTTGCAATAGAATTGTAGAGATAAGTTGATTATTGGCAACATATTATTCTTTATTGAACAAATAGATAATCGCCATTTATCGCAGATCGAAAATCATTATTTGACAACCTTTATAAAAGAAATGACCTTGCATCGTATATAGACGATAAACAAAGCATATCCATACCTTAACAACAAGCTCAGGAGAATGCCCGGGCGGGATATTCCATCCTTTTGTGATTTACATCCCGATTTATTCGTCAAAATAATTATAGCGCCTTGACCGGAGCACTGCCTTGTAATTTTGGCGTAAAAAAGGTGAAATTCGATCATATTTTATTCAAATAAACTCGATTTGTCCTGCTTTTAAAAATATAAACAAGCCAATCCGAGAGCAATATGGCACCTTTAAGCTCCACAATGCCCCCCGAAAAGTGCCAAACAGTCATTTACCGCAATACCAATTGGATTTCTCCATGCCCCATAGATTTTCACTCATTCCATCTCCCCATGCGAATATACATCCCCACAAAGAGACCCGGCACAATATCACGCGTAACGATGACTATGCTTGGCTTCGCGCAAGCAACTGGCAGGAAGTATTCAAGGATCCCACTGTTTTATCTAATGAAATTCGTACCCATCTTGACGCGGAGAACGCCTATCAGACGGCACTGATGCAGGATACTGTCGCCCTGCAAAAGGAGCTTTCCGCCGAAATGCGCGGCCGGATCAAGGAAGATGATTCCTCCATTCCGGCAAAAGATGGTCCCTATGCCTATGGCGTGTCCTACCGCACGGGCGGTGAACATCCCACTTTCATCCGCACCCCGCGCGAGGGCGGCGAAACAACCATCCTGCTCGATGGCGACAAGGAAGGCAAAGACAAGGCCTATTTCCGGCTTGCTTCCGCCGATCATTCCCCCGATCACAATCTGTTGATCTGGGGATATGACGACAAGGGATCGGAATTCTACAAGCTGCAGATTCGCGATCTTCAAACCATGTCCGAATTGAGTGATCGCGTGACCGATACCAATGGCGACGGGACGTGGGACGCAAACAGCGCCGGTTTCTTCTACACCCGGCTCGATGAAAATCATCGCCCGTCAAAACTGTTCTATCATCGCATCGGCAGCGATCAATCCGAAGACCGTCTGATCTATGAAGAACAGGATGCCGGATTTTTTCTGGGTGTGGATGGTTCGCCCCTCAACGATTATATTTTCATCACCGTTCATGACCATGAGACATCGGAGTGCTGGCTGTTGCCAGCCAATGATCCGGCGGCAAAGCCGCAGCTCGTCATGGCGCGCCAGACCGGCATCGAATATGATCTCGCACCGGGCGGCGACGTATTTTATATCCTGACCAATGCGAATGGCGCCAAGGATTTCAAGATCATGCAGGCGCCCGCTTCCGCCCCGCAACCGGAAAACTGGGTGGAAGTCGTCCCGGAAACGCCAGGACGGCTCATTCTGTCGCATTGCGCCTACAAGCATCATCTTGTGTGGCTGGAGCGGGACAATGGCCTGCCGCGTAACATGATCCGCGACCGCGAAACCGGCGAAGAACATGCGATCGCTTTCGATGAGGAAGCCTATTCGCTCGGCCTGCAGGGCAACGCGGAATATGACACGGATGTTATCCGCTTCTCCTATTCCTCGATGACCACGCCGGATCAGCTTTTCGACTATAATATGCGGACCCATGAGCGCAATCTGCTGAAAACGCAGGAAGTGCCATCCGGCCACAGAACCGAAGACTATGTCACCCGCCGTATTTTCGCCCCCACTGCTGACGGAGAACTGGTACCGATCTCGCTGCTTTATCATAAGGATACAAAGCTCGATGGTTCGGCACCCTGCCTGCTTTATGGCTATGGCTCTTACGGCATCACCATTCCGGCCAGTTTCAGCACTTCGCGGCTGTCGCTGGTGGATCGCGGCTTCATCTATGCTATCGCGCATATTCGCGGCGGCAAGGACAAGGGCTTTGCCTGGTATGAAAACGGCAAGCGCGAGAAGAAAACCAACACATTTACCGATTTCATCGCCGCAGCGCGGCATCTGGTCAGCAAGAAGTTTACCAGCCATGACCGCATCGTCGCGCATGGCGGATCGGCTGGCGGCATGCTGATGGGGGCAATTGCCAATATGGCGCCGGAAGCATTCAGGGCCATCATCGCGGAAGTGCCCTTTGTCGATGTGCTCAACACCATGCTGGACGACACGCTGCCGCTCACGCCGCCGGAATGGCCGGAATGGGGTAATCCCATCACGTCGGAAGAGGATTATCGCACCATCGCCGCCTATTCGCCCTATGACAATGTGAAGGCACAGGACTATCCGCTCATTCTCGCCGTTGCAGGATTGACTGATCCCCGCGTTACCTATTGGGAGCCGGCCAAATGGGTCGCGAAACTGCGCGCGCTCAAGACCGACGATCATCCGGTACTGTTTCGCATCAATATGGACGCAGGACATGCAGGCGCATCGGGGCGTTTTGCACGGCTGGATGAAGTTGCCTATAGTTATGCTTTCGCACTCAAAGCGGTCGGCAAGATTCCGGGGTTTTGACCCCGGACTTTTTCTTGTCGGAAAAGCTTCTATAATCCGGCAAACAGGACCGGCAGGGAGGGTTTGAAGATGAAAAACAGGTCTTTGTTATTGTCGCTTGCGATGACTGTCTGTCTCTCTGTGGGGTTCTCGTCAGCCTTACCCTCGTCGGCTGCGGCACAGCTGCGCAAGGATGTGAGCGAATATGCCGGAGAACGCTGCAACCCGCCGCCACGCGGCAGCGGCGTGATCTTCGGGCAATTCAGCGGCGTGGAGGATTCACCCTTTGCCAGTAGCGGCGGGCTTATGCCCGTCGACCGGATGCGCTGCTTCTCTTCGATGTCCGAATGCCGGGGTTGGCTCTATACGATGCAAAGCAAATATACCAATGCCGGTATGGCGCGGCTCGTACGTTGCGTGAAACGTTGAGAATCCTTTGACTGGCCATATATGACTGGAAAGGCTCGGAAAACTTCACGTCCTGCACGAAAGGGAAAAACCGATCCGGGGCGAATGGTCATGCTTGTTGTGTTTTCAGCCTTCGTCCTGATTGCCGCAATATTCGGCTCTATCGGCCTTTACGCGTTCCTGACCAGCACCCGTCCCAATGATGCGATCATCATATTGGGTGGTTTTGGATGGATTTTCCTGACTGTCACTCTTTATCTTCTGCTCACATTTCACAGAGAAACGAAACCCGGACAAGAGACAGGAAGCAAAACAAAAAAACCATATGAAAGCCCTGCCTTGATCAGCGCGGTCGCTGTTTCGGGTTTCCTGTTGGGAATTGCGGGGCTGATACTTTATTTCTATGGGCGCGTCACATTCATGGGCATGATATTCAGCCTCATGGAAGGTTTGTTCCTGATGCTTTTTGCATGGATATTCTGGGCAAACCACGTCAAGAAAAACTATGGCTGATTGCCTGTAAAACGACACCAAAGCGAACCGCCCGGCAGATCGGACATTGTGCGTCCAAATGAACGCACAATGGTTTATTCAATTTATTTCTGCGAAGGCTGGGGAGCCGGTGAAGGGGCTGACGCCCCCAAGATGCAAATAGGGGAAAAGTCGGTATACAGCTTACAATCTTTCAGGCATCCGCCTCCACCACCAGCCATTTCCATCATGATACAGGCATGAGATGGAGCGGAAGCCAGAGACAACAAAGAAGAAAGAAATACTACAAGGACACTTTTATGGATCATAAATTTGCTACCTATTAATATTAACAGGTATATATTTTCTTATTTCTACGGTTATTTATATAATTATTCCGTCTAACCTATAAATTGCGAATATTAAAAAAGAAAAACCCCGCCGAAGCGGGGTTCCTGAAGATTATGCCCTATGTTCAGGCTGCTTCGTAGAGTTCCAGCACATAATCCCAGTTGATCAGGTGATCGACAAAGGCTTCCAGATATTTCGGGCGCAGGTTGCGATAATCGACATAATAGGAGTGTTCCCACACATCCACGCCGAGGATCGGCTTTGCACCATGAACCAGCGGGTTTTCGCCGTTCGGCGTCTTGGAGATTTCCAGCTTGCCGTCCTTGACCGACAGCCATGCCCAACCGGAACCGAACTGGCCAACACCGGCTGCGATGAAATCCTCGCGGAATTTGTCATAACCGCCAAGATCGGATTCAATCGCCTTTTCAAGCTTGCCCGGCAACTTCTTGCCGCCGCCGTCCTTTTTCAGCCACTTCCAGAAATGAAGGTGGTTGTAGTGCTGACCGGCATTGTTGAAGAGACCCTGATTCTTGCCGTAACTCTCCTTGACGATCTCCTCAAGGCTCTTGCCTTCAAGACCGGAGCCTTCGAGCAGCTTGTTACCATTGGTCACATAAGCCTGATGATGCTTGTCGTGATGGAGTTCAAGCGTCTCGCGTGACATGTAGGGCGCAAGGGCGTCATAGTCATATGGAAGGGCGGGCAGTTCGAAAGCCATTGAAACTCTCCTCTTTACATTCAGCGCGTGAGCGACAAGCTTTATGCTTGCCCAAAAACTTGCATGCCAACACTACATAGGCGTCAACTGCGCATGCGGCAATGAAATATTATTGAAATCACAGTATGATGACCGCATTCATTGTCCATGCAGCGCGCATGCAAAGGGGTAACTGTGCCGGAGCCATTCAGTTCCTATGTTTTCGATGCCTATGGCACGCTGTTCGACGTCCATTCGGCGGTGCGTCGCCATGCGGACAAGGCAGGCCCGGACGCTCAGGCCTTTTCCGAACTCTGGCGCGCCAAGCAGCTCGAATATTCATGGGTTCTGAGCCTGATGGGCGCTTATAGCGATTTCTGGAAACTGACCGAGGACGCACTCGACTTTGCCTTTGCGCAATATCCCGCCGTTCCACGCGCCTTGCGCCATGATTTGCTCGACGCCTATTGGAAGCTCGATTGCTATGCGGAAGTGCCGGGAGCGCTCAAAGCGCTCAAGGATCGTGGCGCAAGACTGGCAATCCTTTCCAACGGCTCGCCCGCCATGCTCAAGGCGGCTGTCAAATCCGCAGCTCTCGACACCTTGCTCGATGCGGTGATTTCGGTCGACGCGGTGCGTACATACAAGACCGCGCCGTCTGCTTACGAGCTGATCACACTTGAATGGCGGCTTTATCCTTCCGCCATTTCCTTCCAGTCATCCAACCGCTGGGA
>JAATGD010000174.1 GCA_015654965.1 Hyphomicrobiales bacterium | reverse complement strand
TTCGCCTATGACAGCTATCGCCGCTTCATCCAGATGTATTCCGATGTGGTTCTGGGCGTCGATCATGGGTTTTTCGAGGAAATTCTCGACGACAAGAAGGCAAGCCTTGATGTCGATGTCGATACGGCCTTAAGCGCCGACGATTGGAAGGACGTGATCGCGCTCTATAAGGCGAAGGTCGAGGAGGAACTGGGTACTCCCTTTCCGCAAGACCCGCATGAGCAGCTCTGGGGCGCGATTGGCGCCGTGTTCTCAAGCTGGATGAATGCGCGCGCCATCACCTATCGCAGGCTGCATAATATCCCGGCTGCATGGGGTACGGCTGTCAATGTGCAGGCCATGGTGTTCGGCAATATGGGCGAGACATCCGCGACCGGTGTTGCCTTCACGCGCAATCCATCGACGGGCGAAAACAAGCTCTATGGCGAGTTTCTGGTTAATGCCCAAGGAGAGGATGTGGTGGCGGGTATCCGCACGCCGCAGAATATCACCGAAGAAGCGCGCATTGCCGCAGGTTCCGACAAGCCGTCGCTTGAAAAGGTGATGCCGGAGGCGTTCGCTGAGTTTGTGCGGGTGGCACAGAGGCTTGAGAGCCATTACCGCGACATGCAGGACCTTGAATTCACCATCGAGCGCGGCAAATTGTGGATGCTGCAAACCCGTTCGGGCAAGCGTACCGCCAAGGCCGCGTTGAAAATGGCGGTGGAAATGGCGGGCGAAAAGCTGATCAGCGAAGAAGAAGCAGTATGCCGCGTCGATCCGGCCTCGCTCGATCAGCTTCTGCACCCGACCATCGACCCGCGTGCCGAGCGCATTGTCATCGGGCAGGGGCTGCCTGCCTCACCGGGGGCGGCCACCGGCGCGATTGTCTTCTCCTCGGAAGAGGCGGAACAGGCAAAATCAGAAGGCCGCAAGGTCATTCTGGTGCGTGTTGAAACCAGCCCCGAAGATATTCACGGCATGCATGCGGCGGAAGGCATTCTCACCACGCGCGGCGGCATGACCAGCCATGCGGCGGTTGTGGCGCGTGGCATGGGCAAGCCCTGCGTTTCAGGCGCCGGTTCCTTGCGTGTCGATTACCGCAATGGCGTGATGCTGGCGGCGGGCCAAAAGTTCGCCAAGGGCGAGGTCATTACCATTGATGGCGGCACCGGACAGGTGTTGAAAGGTGCTGTCGCCATGCTGCAACCCGAGCTTTCGGGCGATTTCGGACAATTGATGCAATGGGCCGACCGCACGCGGCGCATGAAGGTGCGCTCCAATGCTGAAACGCCTGCGGATGCGCGTACCGCACGCTCCTTCGGGGCCGAAGGCATCGGGCTTTGCCGCACCGAGCATATGTTCTTTGACGGAAGCCGCATTGTCGCCATGCGCGAAATGATCCTGTCGGAGAATGAAGATGGACGCCGTGCGGCTTTGGCAAATCTTTTGCCGATGCAGCGTTCGGATTTTGTCGAATTGTTCGAGATCATGAAGGGCCTGCCGGTGACGATCCGCCTGCTCGATCCGCCTTTGCATGAATTTCTGCCGCATACGGATGAGGAAGTCGGTGAAGTGGCTGAGGCCATGGGGGTCGATGCCGGAAAACTGCGCGAACGCGCCGAATCCTTGCATGAATTCAACCCGATGCTCGGTCATCGCGGTTGCCGTCTGGCGATTTCTTATCCTGAAATCGCCGAAATGCAGGCCCGCGCCATTTTTGAGGCGGCCGTTGAAGCAGGCAAGAAGACCGGAGAGCCGGTGGTGCCGGAAATCATGGTGCCGCTGGTAGGCCTCAAGGCCGAGCTTGATTTCGTCAAGGCGCGCATTGATGCGGTGGCTGAGGCTGTGATCAAAGAAGCAGGGATCAAGATCGATTACATGGTCGGCACCATGATCGAATTGCCGCGTGCGGCTTTGCGCGCCGGTGATATTGCGCAATCGGCGGAATTTTTCTCGTTTGGCACCAATGACCTGACGCAGACAACCTTCGGCATTTCGCGTGACGATGCGGCTCCGTTTCTTTCGACCTATCAGGCGCGTGGCGTGATCGAGCAGGACCCGTTCGTTTCGCTCGATGTCGATGGTGTCGGCGAGCTGGTGGAGATTGCAGCGGAACGCGGACGCAAGACGCGCGCAAATATCAAGCTTGGCATTTGTGGTGAACATGGTGGCGATCCCGCCTCCATTGCCTTTTGTGAGAAAACCGGGCTTGATTACGTGTCCTGTTCGCCGTTCCGCGTGCCGATTGCGCGGCTTGCCGCGGCGCAGGCGGCAATTCGGGAAAAATGACGGCGAACGATTTGCCATAATTTGACTTCCCTTTGGGTGTTCAAGCGCGATGATGAACACCCAACCCCTTTTGAGGCAGCAGATGGTGCGAAAAATTTTTGTGGCGGGGGCCGCACTGTTGTTGTTCTCTGGTGTGGCGCATGCGGTTGAGCCGCCACCGCAGGCAGATCCCGAGAAAATCCGGCTTGTCGAGCCGCGACTGACTATTGCAAAAGGTGGCGTGTCCGCGCCGCAGGTGGCACTGACGCTCGATGCCTGCATGGGCAAGACCGACCGGCGTATTCTCGATATGCTGGTGAAGGAGCGCATTCCGGCGACGATTTTCGTAACCGGGCGCTGGCTGAAGCAGAATGCGGAAGCTTTTGGCGTTCTCAAGGCCAATGCCGATCTGTTTGCCATCGAGGATCACGGCGCGATGCATGTGCCGGCGGTCACAAATGTTGCGAAGGTCTATGGTATCAAGACTGCAGGATCGCTTGAAGCCGTGCGCGATGAGATCGAAGGTGGAACGAAAGCCATTATGGATGCGGGCGCGCCAAAGCCAAAATGGTACCGTGATGCCACGGCGCGTTATTCGACCGATGCGGTCGATCTTGCAACCAGTCTTGGCTATGGCATTGGTGGCTATTCGCTCAATGGCGATCAGGGCGCGTCATTGCTTGCGCCAACCGTGGAGCGGCGCATTGCGGCGGCGCGGGACGGCGATGTCATCATTTCGCACATCAACCAGCCATCGCGCTCGGCAGGCGAGGGCGTGGTCAAGGGTGTTCTGGCATTGAAAGCCAGGGGCATGAGGTTCGTGCTGTTGCGCGATGTCAAAACCACGCTGACGCTCAATCCGGTTCCGGCGCACAATCTGACAAGCGGCGTAAATCCGCTTAAAAAGCCGGTGGACGGGAAGTAATCACTCGTCCCCGGTTTTGGCGCTATCCGATGATGCCTTCGGCGTCAGGCTTTTCATGACGGCGGCATAAGTGTGGCCAAGACTTTCAAATTGGATATTACCGCCTTCGGGCGTGCCGATGGTCAAGGTGGTGCCGTCATTGCGCAAGGTTACGAAAATCACCTGATCCTGCGGTTCTGCGGCAATGGCAATGGCACCAATGCGCTGCGCTTCGCTGGTGTCGATGGCAGGCATATTGAATAAAACCTTGCCGCCGACCCGTTCGGCCGCCTTGGCAAGCGCTGCATCAAAACCTTCGACAAAGACATCAATGGCACCGAGCGCAAATTCCAGCTCGACGGCTTCAAGCGTCATTGCCTCATCCTCAACGGGATCTACCCTTGAGCTGGATGCAGGGAGAGCGCCGAACATATCGGTACCATTTTTGGAGGCATGATTCATCCCGTCCCCTTCGACGAATTGCTGAAGTGCCCCCTGATACATAATCATGCCCTTCATTAGAAGGTGCCGCAATGGCCCAATGTTCGATTTCCGTGGTTTTTTTATTTTATAAATAATTGTCATGATAAAACAGCTGGCATTTTCTACATATGAGTTAAATTTAAATGACGTAAACACGTTTTACGAGTATAACATGTTTTAATAATACGTTACTTTGTCAGAAAGATTCTTTTATTTGTGATATAAGGCGAAAATCGGGAGTCGATTAAGGCGTGATTGTCGAAGCAGCGCTCTTGCTTTTCTAATAAAGTAGTATCTTTGCTCCATTATCTTAACTCGTCACCACGACCTAGCGGGGTAGATATATGCCATCGAGCGAGGGATTGTTTTCGGTCAAGATTTCGCCGCGTGCGACCAGATCCTCGATATGCGCGAGAACGGAGAGGGCTGCCGCGCCATGCAGGCGCGGGTCGGTGTCACGATAGATCGCCTTGACCATATCGGTGATAGCGCGATCCCCTTTCATGATACGCTCTAAAATTGCGCGCTCGCGCATTTTGCGATGGGCGCGCAAGCCGCGTACGAAAGGGCCGGGTTTGGTCACTGCACCGCCATGTCCGGGCAGATAGACCGCGTCATCGCGCGCCAATAATTTTTCAAGCGAGGCCATATAGTCGCTCATCGCGCCGTCGGGTGGCGCCACGATGGAGGTCGCCCAGGCCATGACATGATCGGCGGAAAACAGGATACCGCTCTCTTTCAATGCAAATGCCATGTGATTGGCGGCGTGTCCGGGCGTATATATGCCTTCGATCGCCCAGCCGTCGCCCTGGATTGTCGCGCCATCGGCAAGCGCGATATCGGGCGTAAAATCCATATCGGCACTGGCTTCGAGGTGGTTGATTTCGCCCGCATGATAGGCGCGGGCGGGGCGATGCGGGCCTTCGGCAACCGTGAGCGCGCCGAATTTTTCCTTGAAGCGTTGCGCAAGCGGCGAGTGGTCGCGATGGGTGTGGCTCACGAAAACATGACTGACGGGCCGCTCGCCAATGGCCGCAAGAAGCGTGCGGTAATGCGCCTCGTCAATGGGACCGGGGTCGATAATGGCCAGCGTATCGCGCCCGATGATATAGCTATTGGTGCCGTGAAAGGTAAAAGCGCTGGGATTATTGGCCGTGACGCGCATGAGGTCTTTACGCAAGGGGACCGGCTTGCCATATTCGGGGGAGAAATGATTGTCGAATGCAAGCGCCATGATTATGCTTTCCCATTCGTCTTTGGTTCGATTGATAAAAGGCCATAAGCCTTATATAGTCAGCTTTCAACGACAATGCTCACACTTGATCGGCTGATCGGGGAATGATCGTTGTTTTGACACTTCACAACTCGCATTCATATTCAGGAGTTGAGCATGCCCAACAAAGCCCCGTCCCGCGTTGCTACCCTATCGCTTGTTGAAAGCTATCTTCCGACGCGGCAGTTGACGCGAGCCTTCTACTTCGTCTCGCTTGCGCTGATCGGCACGGCAGTGCTCACGCTTTCCGCCAAGATCAAGGTCGATCTCCTCTATGTCAATGTGACTATGCAGACCGCGGCGCTGTTCGCGATTGCCGCTCTTTACGGCTCGCGGCTTGCTGTCGCAACCGTTGCTCTCTATCTGCTTGAAGGCGCGCTTGGCATGCCGGTCTTCACCGGCACACCGGAAAAGGGCATCGGTCTTGCCTATATGGTCGGACCGACCGGCGGCTATCTCCTGTCCTATCTGGTGGCCGCATGGATCGTTGGCCGCGCTGCCGTCAAGGGCATGGCGCGCAATCCGCTCAAGCTGGGTGGCGCAATGCTTTTGGCCGAAGCGGTCATCCTCATCATGGGTGCAGGCTGGATGGCTTATCTGTTCGGTCTTGAAAAAGGCATCGCCTTTGGCTTCGGCGTGTTCATTATTGGCGATCTGGTCAAGCTGGCGCTTGCCGCCTGCGGTGTTCCTGCCGTGACGGCACTCTTCAAGCGCTGATCATTCTTTCCTCAATGTCGGAAAGGCCGGGTCATTCCCGGCCTTTTTCATATCTGTTGAAACTGCTTCACGATTGACAGGCGCGATGCGGCAAGGCTTTGTCAGGGACCGATATAAGGGAGGTGCGATTGCGGATTGAACTATTAAAAGTCAAACCACTGACGAAACAGGCTTTTGCGCCCTTTGGAGATGTGATCGAGATCGATGGTGCCGAGCGCCGCCTGATCAACAATGGCACAACCGAGCGTTTTCATGATCTGGCACGGGTGGAGGCGGCAGGCACGCAGGCGCGTGTTCTGGTCAATATTTTTCGCGGCCAGCCTTTTAAAGCGCCTATCGACATTGCCATGATGGAACGCCATCCTTACGGCTCGCAAGCTTTCATTCCGCTGCAACAGCGGCCCTTTCTGGTCGTGGTGGCGGAGGATGCAAACGGCACGCCCGCCGCCCCGCATGTTTATCTCGCCCGAGGGCATCAGGGCGTCAATTATGGGCGCAATGTCTGGCACCATCCGCTGCTTTCTCTCGATGCGGTTTCGGATTTTCTCGTCGTGGATCGTTATGGTCGTGAGGATAATCTGGAGGAGTATTTTTTCCCCGATCATCACTATCGCATTGAGACGACATAACCTTTTTAAGCGACCTTTCCCCCGTTTATCCCCGCAGGCCATGATGGACATAAACTCTGCGCCATCACTTGCGAGGAACCGATCATGGATGAAACGCCCAACCTGAAACTTCCCTATATCCTGCCCAGTCAGGCGCAGAAACATGTCACCCATAATGAAGCGCTGCGGCTCATCGATGCAGTGGTCAATCTGAGCGTCAAATCGCGCGATGGGACGGGTGCGCCCGTCACACCACTTGCGGGCGAGCGCTATATCGTGGCGTCGCCCGCGACCGGCGTCTGGGCGGGGCAGGACGGCGCCATTGCCTGTTTCATCGATGATGGCTGGCTGTTCATCACGCCGCATGTGGGCTGGCAGGCTTATATCGAGGCTGAAAACCGCGTTCTGGTTTTTGACGGCACGGGCTGGAATGCTTCAGGCGACGTGCCGGATAATCTGTCGGTTTCCACCCTTGGCGTTGAGGCCGTAGCGGATGCGGTCAACCGCTTCGCGCTTTCCTCGGAGGCAAGCCTTTTCAACAATGCCGGTGCCGGGCATCAGGTGAAGGTGAACAAGCAGGCTGCAACCGATACTGCGAGCCTGCTGTTCCAGAGCAACTGGACCGGGCATGCCGAAATGGGGCTGAATGGCAGCAATGATTTCAGCGTCAAGGTCGGTAGTGACGAAGGGCAATGGCGCGAGGCCCTGCGCGTGGACCGCGCAACTGGCAATATCGCCATTGGCGGGCAATGGCCGCAGACCCGGCTCGATGTCGATGGCCCGATCCGTCCGGCCACCTATTCCGTATTGGCCTTGCCATTGGCCTCCAACCATGGCGCTGGCGCCCTGATCTATGTCGAGGATGCCGATGCGGGCGCCCAGCTCGTCTATTCGGATGGAAGTCACTGGCGCAGCGTCCAGACGGGCATGCCGATTTTTTAAAAAAGAAAGCGAATGACGCACTGCATAAACCCAGGATCTGGATGGCTGAATGCTATCCAGACACTTGATTTTTCTGCAGAACATCTTTGTTCATTGGCTCTTTTTGCAATTGACATGGTCCATTGACGGGACTCATGATAACAGTTCCAGAATACTGGGGGTGGGGGCTGCATGTGACGATTGGCGAAGAGTTACGCTGATCGGGACTATTGTTTTATGTCGACCCGCCCGGGGAGCAGGATTATGTGCGTATGAGTTTGAAGACCCCCTGGCAAAGACTGGCATTGCTGCCACGCTTCACCAAGCAGATCATTCTCATGCTGAGTGATTGCGTTCTACTTCTGCTGAGCGCCTATCTGGCTTTCGTGATTCGCCTCGGTTTTCTCTTCACTCCCAGTTACGCCCAGCTTTTCCTGATTGTCATCGCACCTGTCCTTTCCGTACCGGTCTTCGTCCGCTTCGGGCTTTATCGCGCCATCATCCGCTATCTGGCGGAACGGGCGATCTGGCCGATCTTTCAGGCGACCGCGGTCGCATCGCTGTTCTGGGTGGCACTTGTCTTCCTGATGGAACTTTATGGCAGCGCTGGCCTGCCGCGTTCCGTGCCGTTTCTCTACTGGCTTTTGAGTACTGTTCTTGTCACCGCAAGCCGGTTCGGTGCCAAATGGCTGCTGCGAAATGCAGAAACCGGACGGAATTTTTCCAGTTCCGCCCTGATTATTGGCGTGGGCGAACCCGCGCGTCAGCTCGCAACGGCGCTTCGCAGCCATAGCGATACGCTGGTGGTCGGTTTCATCGACCCGACGGGCAAGGAAAAGGGCATGGATGTCGTGGGCCTGCGGGTTTACGGTATCGAAGATATTCTGGCTCTTATTGAGAATTACGGTATCAAGCAGGTGCTGGTCTCCGAGCCGGGGCTGGACCAGGCGCAGCGGCAGCATGTAGCCCGCCTGCTGCGCGGGGTTCCTGTCAATGCGCGGATTCTGCCGCCGATTGCCGATCTGAGCACTGGCAAATATCTCATTTCCGCGCTGCGCAATATCGAGATCGACGATCTGCTTGGCCGCTCGCCCGTTCCGCCTGATGCGACGCTGTTGCGTAGCGTGGTCGAAGGACGCCGCATCATGGTAACGGGCGCTGGCGGGTCGATCGGCAGTCAGCTATGCCATATCATTGCGCAATGGCACCCGGAATCGATTGTCCTTTTCGAGTTGAGCGAATTTGCGCTTTACCAGATCGACCGGCAATTGCGTGAAGTTGCGTCCTGTCCGATCATTCCGGTTCTCGGTTCTGTCTGCGATCCTGTTCTCCTTGAAAAGACGCTGAAAGATTATCATATCGATACGCTCTATCATTGCGCGGCCTATAAGCATGTGCCGCTGGTGGAAAGGAATCCGCTGGTTGGCATCGAAAACAATATTTTCGGGACATTGACCGTGGCGCAAGCAGCTCTTGCTTCCGATGTCGAGCGGATGGTGCTGATTTCTTCCGACAAGGCGGTGCGCCCGACCAATGTGATGGGTGCGACCAAGCGCTGGGCCGAACTGGTGGTTTATTATTGTGGTGTTCTGGCCGAGCAGGCTGGCAAGAAAAAAGCCTTTTATTCGGTGCGTTTCGGCAATGTGCTTGGCTCGAACGGTTCCGTGGTACCGCTGTTTCGCGAGCAGATTGCCCATGGCGGTCCCATCACGCTGACGCATGCGGAGATGACGCGGTACTTCATGTCGATCAAGGAAGCGGCGGAACTCATCGTGCAATCAGGTGCCGTGGCGCAATCGGGCGATACGGTGCTTCTGGAAATGGGCGAGCCGATCAGGATTGCCGATCTCGCCGAAAACATGATTCTCCTCGCTGGCCTGACCGTGCGCAATGAAGACAACCCGTCGGGTGATATCGCCATCGAAGTCACGGGCATTCGTGAAGGCGAGAAGATGTATGAAGAACTCTTCTACGATCCTTCGCAGGCGCAGCCGACCCTGCATCCCAAGATCATGCGCGCGCCCAAGGGCATCAAGACTGCGGTCAATGTACCGGCAAGCATCGAAGCGTTGCGCGCTGCATTAAAGGCAGGCGATATCGAAGCGGTGCGCAAGATATTGTTCAGCGTCATAACTTCTTGAAGCGACCGCGCAAATCCAGCAGCAGAAACAAGGTGGCAACGGTTGCGATCAGCAAGAAAGCCAGTTGCGCGAACAGATGATCGAGCGATAGCAGCGCAATCGTGCATGCGATCAGTATGATATTGAGCAGGGCCACGTGTGTCACGACTTTCAGCACACTCCATCCCGCTCTTTTGGCGACCTGATAGGCATGTTTTGAATGCGCCTTTAGGATGTTTTCCCCCTCAACCAATCGCATGACGATGGTCGAAGCGCTATCGAGAATATAATAAAGCGGCAGGATCAGTGCGACGACGATATGGGTTTCGTGCGCCAGCAACAGAAAAGCCGTACCCGCCATCAGCCCCAGCGGCAGGCTGCCGGAATCGCCCAGAAAAATACGGGCAGGGGGCACATTGAAGAATGCGAACCCAAACAGGCCACCCGCAATGACAGCACCAGGACCGCCGCTTTGCATGCCGGCAAAACCGAGGGCGCTTAAAACCGCAATGCCCGCGATTGGCAGGCCAAGACCCGATACGGTCATCAGGTCAAGCCCATCCATGAAATTGGTGACGTTGATGGCGACAAGCAACACGAAGACAATCGCCGCAGCCTCCAGCCAGTAGGGAAGCAGGTCGGGCAAAAGCCGGAATTCTGGCCCAAGCCCATATACGGTGATAGCGGCTGCCAGCAATTGCGAACCCAGACGCAGGATTTCGGACAATTCATAATGATCGTCCAGCGCGCCGATGAGCCAGAGGAGCAGGGCCGCACCCGTCACGCAGGACAGAAGGCGTGGGGGCAGTCCCCAATCGGCACCAAAAAGCATGAGTGCAACCAGAATGGCCGGTATGAGCGCGAAGCCGCCGATCTGGCGCGCCGCAACCGAATGATTTGAACGCGCATTCATACGGGCTGCCAGAAATGTCTTTGGCAGCAGGCTTGAAAGGATGAAAAGACTCAAGACGCACAAAACGGCACTGAACAGGAACGGGATTGCCAAAAAAAGCATTGAGAAACCAATATTGGATGAAATGACGGCTCAAGGATTACCAGCTTTCAGGCCCGAGGAAAATGCCCCGGTCGAGTGCGTCCACGACTGCTTGCACAACTGATTACGGGGCTTGCTGTTCGCTTCCTGCGATGGCTGTAAGCTTATGTGGGATTTCGCCATTAGGCGATTGCGCTTGGCTTTTGAAGCGGCTATAAGGCCGCGCAGCCGATTGCTTCGGTTTGATGTGTTGGGGCGTAGCCAAGCGGTAAGGCACCGGTTTTTGGTACCGGCATTCCCTGGTTCGAATCCAGGCGCCCCAGCCATGATCAATCAAAAACTCTCTGTTTCATTCCACTTGCTGTTTCCTGAAAACAGGTTCCGGTTCCACGGTTCATGGAAAATCGCTTCGCGTTCTGTCCGGATATATCGTGGAGCGAGGTGAAAATAAGCAAAAGATTTAAACTATTGTCAGTGCACGTTATCCTATAGTATCTGCTCCATGGTGGGTAATGGGCTTATGATGCTGCTGCGTCAGCCAAAATTTCGGATTCGATATGTTGAATGCACAGGTCCGGCAGCAGGAAAATGCTATGAGTGGCAATCAGGAAGAGCGTCTGCCGATCGTGGTGGATCTCGATAAGACATTGATCTTGTCGGACACACTCTATGAAACGGCTGCGATGTTGTTTTTCAAACAGCCGCTTGCTTTCGTTCAGTGTTTGCCACAACTCATCCAAGGTCGCCACAGGTTGAAAGCGGCCATCGCTTCACAGGTAAACCTCTCTGATGTGGTGTTTCCCCTGCGCGAAGACCTGATCCAGTGGCTGAACGAAAAGGCCGGTGAAGGCCATACGCTGCATCTCTGTTCGGCGGCTGATCAATCCATCGTCGACCATGTTGCTTCAAGCCTCGGCATATTCAGCTCGGCCATCGGATCCGCGCAGGCAAACCTGAAAGGGCCAGCCAAGGCTGAATATCTGAAAAAGCAGTTCCCGGATGGATTTATCTATGTCGGCGATCACGCTGCCGATCTGAATGTCTGGAAAGAATCGAGCGGTATCGTACTGGCGGGCACAAAACCCGCCGTTACCGCACGCGCCAAAGGCCTGGGCAAGCCCGTGCTGGCAAGTTTTGACAATCCCCGGCTTGGCCTGAAGGCCTTTCTGAAAGCGATCCGCGTTCATCACTGGTCGAAAAATGTCCTGATGTTCGCACCGCTCATCTTGGCGCATGAATGGACGAATATCGGCCTCTGGCTTCAGGCGATCATTGCTTTTGCCTGTCTGTTGGCCGTGACCTCGGCGACATATCTCCTTAATGATATTGCCGATGTTCATGCGGACCGTCATCACTGGACGAAACGCAATCGCGCGATTGCAAGCGCACAATTGTCAATACGAACCGCTTTCGTCTTGGCCATAGGGCTGCTAGTCGGAGGCTTTGCCATTGCCTTTAGTGTCGCGCCACGGTTCGGGCTGGCTTTGCTCGCTTATCTTGTGATCACCGGGGCCTATTCGCTCGGCCTCAAACGTATTCCGCTGCTGGATATGCTCATCATCGGGGTGTTGTTTACCCTGAGACTGGTCATGGGCGTGTCGCTGCTGGCCGATCCGCATCCTGAATGGCTGCTGACTTTTGCCGTTTTCTTCTTTTTCTCGCTGGCATCCGCCAAGCGGCATACGGAAATTGTCCGTGCATCGCTGATGGGGGGAACGAGCCTGAAAAGCCGCGGCTATGAGGTTGAGGATGCCCCGCTGACATTGGCCATGGGGCTTGGCACCGCGATTGCATCGCTGGTCGTCATGATGATTTTCATCCTGCTGGAACTCCTGCCGAGCAACAGCTATTCGCACCCGCAGCCATTGGCGCTGATCCCGCTTGTGCTTTCGATCTGGCTTGGACGCATCTGGCTGTTGTCGCATCGGGGCAAGATGAATGACGATCCGGTGAGTTTTGCCATTCGCGACCGCGTGAGCATTGGCCTTGGCATTGTCGTTGCCCTTCTGTTCGTTGTCGCCCTATGAGCCATTTCGTTTCCCGCGACGATATCCGCTCCTGGGGAGGAACCGTATTGCGCGAGCATAGGGTGGCTATGCCCGCATGGCGCGACCAGTTGCCTGCGCTGGTTTCAAGCGATGGTTCGCCTGAAAACAGTCTTCTGGCTTGCGGTTTGCGGCGTTCCTATGGGGATAGCTGTCTCAATCCCGATGGTCGACTGATCGATGTGACGGCTCTGGATCATCTTATCACTTTCGATCCGCAAACACGGCTGTTGCGTGCAGAGGCGGGTGTTTCGTTTGAAGCGATTTTGCAAATCATCGTCCGGCAAGGCTTTTTCCTGCCGGTCACGCCGGGAACACGCTTCGTCACACTTGGTGGCGCGGTGGCCAATGATGTGCACGGCAAGAACCATCATAGCCATGGCACGATCGGTTGCTGGGTGCGTCGGCTGGGGCTTTTGCGCTCGGATGGGCAGGATATCGAACTGACGCCGAATGACCAGACCGGGCTGTTTGCCGCGACAATCGGCGGGCTTGGGCTGACCGGTCTGATCAGCTGGGTCGAGCTGGAAGTCATTCCGGTCGAGAGTGCGCTGATAGACGCCGAAAATATTCCTTTCGGTAATCTGGAAGAATTTTTCACGCTCTCACAAGAGAGCGAAAACGGCTACGCTTACACTGTGTCGTGGATCGATTGCCTGTCGAAAGGCGATGCCACGGGGCGGGGAATTTTCACGCGTGGAAATCATGCCCCGGCCGGTAGTCGGCTTCTGGATCGTGGCAATACGCGCTTCACCATGCCGGTCAATCTGCCGGCAATGGCCATGAACTCTTATTCCATTCGCGCCTTCAATGCCCTTTATTTCTGGAATGGTAAGAGAAAAGCGGGACATGCGACGGTGCCCGCCTATCCGTTCTTCTACCCGCTCGATGCCATCGGCAGATGGAACCGGATGTATGGACGCAAGGGCATGTATCAATACCAGTCCGTCGTTCCGCCTGAGCATCAGTTGCAAGCCACGCGCGATATGCTCCATGTCATTTCCCAAAGCGGGCAGGGATCGTTTCTGGCGGTGCTCAAAACTTTCGGGGGTAAAAAATCGCCCGGACTGTTATCTTTCCCACGCGAGGGAACGACGCTGGCGCTCGATTTTCCCAATCGGGGCGATAAAACGCTTCGATTGATGGAAAAGCTTGATGCGATTGTGCTAGAGGCTGGCGGCAGACTTTATCCTGCAAAAGACGGGCGCATGTCGGCAAAAATGTTCCAGAGCGGCTATCCCGAATGGGAAGCGTTCGCAAGACATGTAGACCATGGATTCAGCTCCCATTTCTGGGCGCGTGTAGCGAAATAGGGGATGACATTGCGCCTGATTATTCTTGGAGCCACTTCGGCAATCGCCACTGCGACGGCACGCCTGCACGCGAAGGACGGCGCTTCGATCCTGCTTGTGGGGCGTGATCAGCTACGGCTCGACCAGATCGCCGCGGATTTGAAAACCCGTGGTGCGGAACGGGTGGAGACTGCGATCAGCGATCTTGCGGTGCCGGAGGATGCGGCAGCGCGCTTTGCGGCTTTTGTTGCGCAGATTGGCGGCGTTGACCAGATATTGCTTGCCTATGGCATTCTGGGCGATCAGGGCCGCGCAGAACGCGATCTGGTGGCCGCGGAAGAAATATTGCGCGTCAATTTCAATTCGGCTGCCGCATGGAGCCTAGCGGCTGCGGACGTGCTGGAGAAGCAGGGCAGGGGGACGCTTGTGGTGATTGGCTCCGTTGCCGGTGATCGTGGTCGCCGCGCCAATTATATTTATGGTGCGGCAAAGGCCGGACTGGCCGCACTGGTTGAGGGCATCGCGCATCGTTTCGCGGATAAGGGACCGCGCGCGGTGCTGATCAAGCCCGGTCCGACGATCACACCAATGACCGAAAACATGGACAGGAAGGGCCTGCTCTGGGCGAAACCGGAACAGGTGGCGGCGATTGCTTACAGCCGTTCCAGACGCGGTGGCCCGATAGCCTATGCACCGGGTTTCTGGCGCCTGATCATGCTGATTATCCGCAACCTGCCGAGCGCCATTTTCAACCGTATGGATATCTGATGCAGAAGATTATCATTACCGGTGCTGCCGGACTTGTCGGCCAGAATCTCGTGGCCCGGCTGAAATCCGTTCCCGGATTAAAAATTGTCGGAATTGACAAGCATCCAAGCAACACCGCGCTCTTGCGCCGCCTGCACCCCGAAATAGAAGTTATCGAGGCGGATATGTCGCAAGAAGGCGACTGGCAGGATGCCTTCGCCGGGGCGGATGCCGTGGTGCTCAATCAGGCGCAGATCGGCGGTCTGATAGAGCAGGAATTCATCGATAACAATGTGGTGGCAACGCAGCGCATCGTCGATGCCATGCGCCGACACAAGACCCCTTATTTCGTCCAGATATCATCATCGGTCGTCAATTCGCAGGCCGATGATTTCTATACGCGCTCCAAGACGGCACAGGAGCTTTTCATCGATACCGTCACCGATATTCCCCATGTCATCCTGCGCCCGACATTGATGTTCGGCTGGTTTGACCGCAAGCATCTGGGCTGGCTGCGCCGCTTCATGGACCGCACGCCGGTCTTCCCTATTCCGGGAAACGGCGCCTTTATCCGTCAGCCGCTCTATGTCGGTGATTTCGCCGCCGTTATCATTTCTGCGCTCAACACGCAAAAAACCGGCACTTTCGATATCTCCGGCCTGGAACAGATCAATTATGGCGATCTGATCAAGCTGATCCACGATACGGTCAAGCCCAAGGCGCGGATCGTGCATATTCCTTATACACTGTTCTGGTGGCTCCTGTTCGTCTATGGCAAGCTCAGCGCAAAACCACCGTTCACGACCAGCCAGCTTGAAGCGCTGGTGATACCGGAAACTTTTCCTGTGATCGACTGGCCCAAGGAATTTGACATTCAGGCGACGCCTTTGAAACAGGCCGTTGAGGAGACTTACCTCGACAAGACTTATAGCCAGATCGTTCTGGATTTCTAAGAGGATACGATGAGCCGGATTGTTATTATCGGAGCGGGGGCAATGGGGCTTGCGGCGGCGCATCGCGCCGTACAACTGGGGCATGAAGTCGACCTGATCGAAAGCGATAGCGTGCCGGGGGGCATGGCGGCGCATTTCGACTTTGGCGGCCTGTCGATCGAGCGCTTCTATCACTTTGTCTGCAAATCGGACGAGCCGACCTTCAGCCTGATGCGCGAACTTGGAATTGGCGAGCGCATGAAATGGCGGCCGACCTCCATGGCTTATTATATCAAGGGGCGTATCCATCCTTGGGGCGATCCGCTATCGCTGCTGAAATTTCCTTATTTGAGCCTTTGGTCGAAATTCCGCACCGGATTGCAGATGTTTCTGACAACCAAGGCCGGAAACTTCAAGTCCATCGAGCATCTGACGGCGCGCCAGTGGCTGGAACGCGGTTCCGGCAAGGCGGTTTATGATACGCTATGGAAGCGCCTGATGGAGCTGAAATTTTATGAACTGGCCGACGAGATGTCCGCGTCATGGATTGCAACGCGTGTGCGCCGCGTCGGCAATTCGCGCCGTTCGATTTTTCAGGAAGAGCTTGGCTATATCGAGGGCGGAACGCAAACGCTGGTCGATGCGCTCGTTACGGCTTTCACGCAAAAAGGTGGACGCCTGCATCTTTCGACGCCGGCAGAGCGTGTTGAAACCCGTGATGGCAAGGTGAGTGCTGTCATCGCCGGTGGCCGCAGCTTTGCCGCAGATGCCGTGATCTCGACCGTTCCAACGCCGTTTATTTCGTCGCTCGTCCCCGATCTGCCGGACACGTCGAAGGCGCAATATGATGCGATCCGCAACATTGGCGTCGTCTGTCTTCTGTTCAAGCTGAAGAAGAGCGTCTAGAAAAATTTCTGGGTGAATATCATCGACGAGAGCATTGAAATTCCGGGACTGATCGAGTTTTCAAATCTGCGGCCCGTCGATGAGAACATCGTTTACGTGCCCTATTACATGCCGACCACCCAGCCCAAATGGCAGTGGAGCGACGAGCAGTTTATCGATGAGGCATTTGCCTATATCTGCAAGATCAATCCCGATATCACGCGGGATGATCTTCTTAACGCATCCGTGGGACGTCTGCGCTATGCCCAGCCGGTTTGTGAGCCGAATTTCCTGGATAAACTGCCGCCGATCCAGACGCCGATCGATGGATTGCAAATTGCGGATACCTGTTATTACTACCCGGAAGATCGTGGTATTGCCGAGAGTGTTCGTTATGGACGCATGATGGCGGAAGCAGTCTGATCATGCTCAGACTTGCGAAATCACTGCTTGAGCGTCCTTTTGTCCGTTTCGCGCTCTCAGGGGGCATCGCAGCGGCGGTCAATATCGGTTCACGCATTTTGTTGTCGAACGTAACGAGTTTCTCAATTGCTATTGTCGTGGCTTATCTGCTTGGTATGACAACGGCCTATATATTGATGAAACTCTTCGTATTCGATGCATCGGGGCGTGGTGTCGGTCAGGAATATTTACGCTTCGGGATCGTGAATGCTGTTGCTCTGGTACAGGTGTGGGCGGTGAGTATTGTGCTGGCGAAATATATTTTTCCATCCGTGGGATATGCATTCCATGCGGAAACGACAGCGCATGTGATTGGGGTTCTAAGCCCGATTGCCACGAGCTATTTCATGCATAAGTATTTTACTTTTTCGAGATGATGGATCTACAACGTAAGTAGAAATTTAGAGCTATTCTATTTGCATTTCACCTGAATACGGGTGGGGAACTGGGGCGGGGCAACATGAATAAAAATACTGCATCATATCTTCTCGTATTTTTAATTATTATTCTGATATTATTTGTTAAACTCCAACCTGTTTATTTTCATCCGGTCCATCCCGGTCTGGATCCTTCATGGCAGTCAGCGCTTGCATATGCGGCGGGTCACAATTTGCTTTTTGGCTCTGATATTGTGTTTACAGGCGGTCCTTTCTCGGGCCTTTATAATCGACAGTTTGAAGTGCAAACGGCATATTTTCTGGTGTCGTACTCACTGGCTATTATATTTTATATCGCTGCTCTGTTTTCATACATAGCGACATATCGCACAACGAGATTATATTGTTTATTTATTATATTATTTTTATTATTATGTTTATTTAGTAATGATACAATTTTGCTTGTTGTTCCATTTTTGGCTGCAATTTATGCAGTATGGATTAAAGGAAAGTCTGGGTATATTATTTCATCTACTGGTTTCTTCCTCTCTGGAGGAATTACCTTAGCAAAATTTTCCGTATTCCCCTTGGCTTTGTTCTGCGCGCTCGTAGCGGATATTGTGTTGGTAAGCCGTCGCAAATTACCATTCAATTCGTTTTGTTTCGTCGCTGGTTTGATTTTCGTTTTTCTGATAGCGGGGCAACCTCTGGAGCAATTACCGGCTTTCATCACAAGCAGTCTGGAAGTATCGAGTGGTTATTCTTCCGCGATGAGCTTACCTGTCCAGCTACCGGACCCGTTTGCTTGGTTGATCATCGCCGGGCTATTCGTCTGCCTTTTGGTCTATGAAGCCATCAAAGGTTGGCGAACCGGAGATCGCGACGCTCTTGTCGCGCAGGTGTTTATCGTATCGGCATACCTGTTTATCGCCTTCAAGGCGGGATTCGTTCGGCATGACTTGCATATGTTGATAGCATGGAGCGCCTTGCTCATGGGGCTGCTGGCGGTTTTCATTGCGAGGTTCCAGAGCCATAGACTAAGGCCGGCATTAGGCATTATGGCATTTTTGGCTTTGATGCCGGGACCTGCGGCTATGTATATAGTCTACGGAGAGATACCGTTTTCTTCGGTGGCAGAGTTTCCAGACAAGGCAAAAAACGAGATTCTTCAACTGGGCCGTTTCATTGCCAGCCCTGCTGATTGGAAGGAAACACTCGTTCAAAAAAACGTTGCTTCCATGGCGAAGATCAAGGCGGAGCGACCACTTCCACAAGTGAAAGGTACGGTCGATACGATCAGTCTTCGGTCATCGCCAATGGACTTGATTATCGCCCAAGACCGACAATTCAGGAATATACGACCTATTCACCTGCGCTGATCGCCAGAAACCGGGTGTTTTTCGAGAGTGATCGCGCGCCCGATTTTCTTTTCATGGCTCCGGGTTCGATTGATGATCGTCACCCGGCTTCCGTGGAAGGCGCTTTGTGGCCATTGTTCTTCAGAAAATATGAACCCACTTTGATGGAGAAAGATTTTCTCGTTTTGCATCAACGCGATGCTGTTCTGGAAAATATGGAGGTGAAGAGCGAACCGGTTCACGTATTGTTGGGGGACGAGATCAGTCTTCCTGAAACCAAGGCACCGGTCATGGTTTCGATTGTCATGAAGCCGACAGTGATTGGAAAGTTGCTGGATATTTTTTATCGCCCACCTCTTTCCAAGATGGTTGTTACCTATGAGGATGGAACCGCTGAGGCCTATCGAATAATCCCGGCCATGATGAAAGAGGGGCTACTTGTTTCTCCGCTTGTGAAGACGCCTGAGCAATATCTTTTAGTCTCGACCGGTCATTCGGATATTTCGGAACTCAAGCATGCCCGGAGCATAACGGTTTCTGGCGGGTTTGGTGCCAAGCTTGCTTATCAGTTTGAAATTGAAGTCAGTTTCACTGTTTTGGATAATGAAGTTATGGCAAGCGGATATAAGGGCAATATGGTTGATTCTTATGTCCAGCTTCAGAAAAACCTCGATCTCCTTCTGGCTAATAATCCTCTCAATGATCCCATCGTTACTCGAGTGCCGGAAGGCTTGCTTGCGCATGCACCTTCGCAACTCAGATTGCCTGTGCATGAAGCTGGTGAACTTGTTATCGGCTTCGGTCTTCGCGATGGCGCATGGCAGGATGAAAACCGGACGAGTGGTGTGTGTTTCAGTGTGAACACCGCTGCGAAAACAATCATGGAACGATGCTTGAAGCCGCTTGAAAACGAAGCGGATCGCGGGCAGCAATCTGCGATAATTGCGTTACCGGCAGGAACGGAGGAAGTCTTTTTACGGACATCCTGCATACAGGGTTGCGCATGGGGTTGGAGTTATTGGAGCAAGGCCACAATAAATCCTTAACCTGTATCCCGATCTGATCAAACCAGATCGGGAAATACTCTTGTTTTAAAGTCTGGCCAGATAGATCTTCGTTTAACGAAGAATGGATTCTGCTCTAACGAACCCGTGGTGGCCAGGCCAGCGAGAAGTCCTCACGATCAATCACCAGATTTGGATTATAGGCTGGATCGTTCCATGTGTCTGTGGACCATGTATCCAGCATATAGTGGACTTCGCTCTGGAAGCGTTCTTGCTTTTCCGGTGTGGTTTCAAAACCGCGTGACGCGGATTCATGATGGTAGAGTTCTGCATAGGGCGTCCAGACGTTGCGATAACCTGCTGCCCGGACTTTCAGGCAAAAGTCCACATCATTAAACGCGATCGTCAAATCTTGTTCGTTGAGACCGCCAACCTGATCGTAAATTTCTTTCTTGACCACAAGGCAGGCCGCGGTAACCGCGCTGAGAGTCTGGATCAGTTGGGCCCGTGAAAAATAACCGTATTCGTTTCGGGGCAAGTCCTTGTGGGAATGTCCTGCAACTCCGCCCACACCGATAATGACGCCGCCATGCTGGAGCGTGTCGTTTGGGTACCACAGACGCGCACCCACGCAGCCTACACCGGGTTGAATGGCGATACTGATCATCTCGGATAGCCAGTCTGGCGCTATGACTTCAATGTCGTTATTGACGAGGGCGATATAGTCGCCTTTCGCATGTTTGACGGCATTATTGTTCAGCGCGGAATAATTGAATGGACGTTCGTCACGCAATACGGTGATACGGTCGTTTTCAGCGAAAGTTTTGAAATAGGCCAATGTTGCCGGATCATCGGAGTTATTGTCGACAATGATGATTTCGTAATTGGGATAAGTTGTCTTCTCGATGATGCTTTCGATGCATTGTCTGGTCAATGTGAGGCCGTTACGCGTCGGAATGATCAGGCTGACGAGCGGTGGATTGTCCGGCAGGCTGTAATGCGCCCGATACATGCCGAAATCCAGAAGTTCTGCTTTGGCCTGCGTTCTGGTGCGCCGGAAATGGTCATCCAGTGCCTTTTTACCGGCAAGGAGTGCGTAATTCTTGTTACTTCCGGCTTGTGCCGTGCTTTCGGCATGGCTGCGCCAATGATAGAGGACTCTGGCTATATGCACGATCTGCTTGTCGTCGATTTTTTCGACAACCCGCATGGCCAGATCGTAGTCCTGAGCGCCTTCATATCCTTCGCGAAAACCACCGATCTCACGCACAATATCTGTACGATAGACGCCAAGGTGACAGATCATATTGTGCGACAGGAATAAATCCGGGTTCCAGTCAGGCTTGAAATAGGGGGTAAACCTCTTTCCGGTCTCATCTATCTTGTCTTCATCGGAATAGATGAGCGCGACATCGGCATGATGGTTGATCGCGCTTGCAATGTGATAAAGCGCGTCTATAGGCAGTAGATCATCCTGATCCATCAGTGCCAGCCAATCACCGGTTGCAAGTTCTATGGCGCTATTGGATGCTGCGGAAATATGTCCGTTTTTCTCACGCAACTTTACGCGAATACGGTTGTCCGATTTTGCAAGCTTCTGGAGAGCTTGCGGCACCTCAGGATCAGATGAACAATCATCGGCGATACACAATTGCCAGTTACCATAGAGCTGGTTGCTTACGGACTCCACCGCCTCATGCAACCAATCCAGATTGGGATTATATACAGGCATGATGATCGAAATGAGCGGTTTTCTGCTCATCAGAGCGATATTTTCAACGATTTTGCCACGCATTTCTGCATCGATCGAGCCATATTGGCGAATCCATTCTTCATAGTCGTTTCGATCGATGATTTTTCCTTCAGGCGAAGTCAGCACCTGATTGCCGGGAGCATTGTTGGCATGGATCCAGCGGCGTTTCAGACCGGAAATCCCTTCGGTCCTAAGCGTTCTCAATGTCTTGCTGGAAAGGCCCTTGACGCCGCCTGAGTTGCGGGCAATCTGTCGTGCAGTGCGTGTTACATGCGCGGCACGATGAACCTTATGTCCGACATAGCGGTAAGGTGCCGTCATGCGCCAGCTGGTTGATGCCAGAAGAGCTTTATTCTTTTCTTTTTCTTTATCTAGTTCATCAAGAGATTGGGAGATTTCATCATTTTTTTTCAGTATTTCTGCACTCAGATCAGATTTTTGTGCCTCAAGGTCAGATTTTTGTGCCTCAAGGTCAGATTTTTGTGCCTCAAGGTCAGATTTTTGTGCCTCAAAATCAGATTTTTGCGCTTCGAGATCATTTTTTTGCTTTTCAAATATCACTTTCTTTTCAGCTTCACGCTTGCCGCTGACTATGTTTCCCAGCTTTTCGGCGTTCGTGTTGAAGCTTTCCATGTCGTCCTGATTGAACGCGCAGGCGGCCATGACGGAATGGATGTGGGAGTGTGCCAGATCCAGCTGATAGAGAACCGAATTCACAAATCCAAGACGCGCATATAAATCGCGTGTCAGTTGCCTTTCCTCAAGGCTGGCCTGTTGAAGCTGAGAGAGAATTTCAGGCGCATTTTTACCCCAGAGAAGAACGCCAAGACCGTTTCCATGGGCAAATTCAAAAGTGGGATATTGTGCTTCCAGTTCCTTCCAGAACTGCCAGACGCCAAAGTCACCGTGCTGCACGCGGGTATCGTGGAAAAGCACGACGCCGCAATCGGACAGGGAACTCTTCCAGTTTTCAAAATCCTCGACGACATCTTCATATCTGTGGCGACCGTCAATATGCAAAAGATCGACGGAACCATCGGCAAATTGCGGTCGCGCCTCGTTGAATGTCGAGCGTATCATGACCCCGATGCCGGGATATTGTGCCTCAACTTCCGCCGCCAATGCATCGTGGATTTCAGAAGAGTAGAACCCGGCATGTTCATCGCCCTGCCATGTGTCAATGGCGTGGATGGTGGTGTTCAGTTGCAGTGATTTCGCCGCCTGACACATGGAAAGAAATGAAAACCCGTTATGGGTTCCCAATTCGACAGCGTTTGCGGGCTTCAAAACTTCCATGAGCCAGAATGCAAATGGAGCATGTTCAAGCCATGCTGAGACGCGAATATGCTGAGAGGGCATGAGTGAGCTGGGGGTCAAGTACATCAATGTCTCTATATTTCGGGGGCGTTGAAGAGTTATTATTATATGGTTGATTGATGGGATCGCCAATTCATAGGTCGGGGAGATGCCATAATGGCTTTCTCCCCTTTTATTTATGAATATTGACCAGTCTGTGAATTTTTATCCGGTAATGACTG
>JAATGD010000075.1 GCA_015654965.1 Hyphomicrobiales bacterium | reverse complement strand
GGCCAGTTTGGATCACTTGCGCTGGCAAGGCTTTCTTGCGGCGGCGGCAATTGCCCTTTTTCACCCTGCGCCGGGCGGACCAGATCAGGCCGCGGCTTGTAATCGATGCGTTCTTTTTGCTTGCCCTGACCGAAGCTTGCCATGTTGGAAAAATCGTCCATGAGCTGCGCACCCGACGATTTATCGGTTCCATAGGTTGGTGAAGACACGCAGCCCGATAGCGAAAGCCCCGCCACAGCCGTCATCAATACCAGAACTCGTCCTTCAATCTTCATAAGCGCCACTTCGTTTTACGCCTGTCGGCTTTTCCGCCCAAAACTTGTCTCAACAAGCCATGCCGCACAAAACCGGCAACTCCAAGGCAGACATTGAACTTATCCGAAAAAGCCTTTTACATGAGAGCATCCCATGCGGCAATCCGAAGTTCATTCTTATTTCACCATGTTCGCAAGTTACTCTGCAAGACTATGGCATAAAAAGAAGCCGCTTCATAAGCGAGGCGGCTTCCTCAACAGATTTTAAGCGTGAAGACGCCCCAGCGCTTGCAATTCACGCAGCGCCTGCGCATCGCGTGCCGACACATCCGGGAATTCCGGGTCTTGCCCGACATCCGTTGTATAACGCCATGAACGGGCGCATTTCTCACCCGTTGCACGCGTCGGCACCACGGCAACATCCTTCACCTCATCGAGCGTGAAAGAGCCTTCCGGGGCGGGCGCATCGGTGATTTCAATGCCACTTGTGATGCAGATTTCCGAAAAATCCAGCTCGTCGAGCGAATCGGCCAAGCTCTTGTCGGTGATATGCACAACAGGAGCTGCTTCAAGCGAAGAACCAATGCGCTTGTCGGCACGCTCCAGTTCCAATGCCCCTGTCACGACACGGCGCACGGCACGCACCTTGCGCCATTTCTCGGCCAGTACATCGTCACGCCATTCAGACGGAATCGCGCGGAACTGCTCCAGATGCACTGAAGTGGCCTCAGGGTAGCGGTCGAGCCATGCTTCCTCGGTCGTAAAGGGCAACATCGGTGCAAGCCATGTCGTCACGTGATCAAAGATCGCGCGCACCGTCTGCAACGCTGCCTTGCGGCGGGCACTTGAAGGCGCATCGCAATAAAGCGCATCCTTACGGATGTCGAAATAGAAGGCCGACAATTCGACATTCATGAAATCGATCAGCGCGCGCGCAATGCGCTTGAAATCAAACGCATCATAGCCCGAGCGCACCACTTCATCGAGTTCCGCCAAGCGATGCAGCATCAGCCGCTCCAACTCGGGAAGCTCTGAATGAGCAAGCGTCTCGCCCTCGTCATGGGCAAGGGTTCCGAGCATCCAGCGGATGGTGTTGCGCATCTTGCGGTACGCATCGATATTGGTCTGGATGATGCTTTTGCCCAGACGCTGGTCTTCCCAATAGTCGGTGGTCATAACCCACAGACGCAGAATATCCGCACCTGATTCCTTGATGACGTCTTGCGGCGTCACCGTATTGCCGAGCGATTTCGACATTTTCTTGCCCTGCTCATCCATGGTGAAACCATGAGTGACGACGGCATTGTACGGCGCACGACCGCGCGTGCCGCAGCTTTCCAGAAGCGAGGAATGGAACCAGCCGCGATGCTGGTCCGAGCCTTCGAGATAGACGTCCGCCGGCCATTTCATGTCGGGGCGATCTTCGAGCGTGAATGTATGAGTGGAACCTGAATCGAACCACACGTCGAGAATGTCACGCACTTGGCGCCAGTCTTCGTTGGCACGGCTGCCAAGGAAGCGCTCACGCGCACCTTCCGCGAACCATGCGTCAGCGCCTTCCGCCTCAAAGGCTTCGAGAATGCGCTTGTTGACGGCATCGTCCTGCAAGACATTGCCGTCCTCATCGGCAAAGACACAGATCGGCACGCCCCATGCGCGCTGACGTGACAGCACCCAGTCGGGACGACCTTCGATCATTGCGCGCAGGCGCGTCTGACCGGCGGCCGGCACGAAACGCGTCTCGTCAATGGCTTTGAGCGCGCGCGAACGCAATGTGGTGCCGTCATTCAGTTCCTTGTCCATATGGACAAACCATTGCGGCGTGTTGCGGAAGATGACCGGCTTTTTCGACCGCCATGAATGCGGATAGGAATGTTTGAGCCGTCCCCGCGCAAACAGCCGGTCATGGGCGATCAGTTGCCTGATAACCGCCTCATTGGCGTCGCCCTTCTTGCCGTTATCGTCAATCACGCGGGCAGGACCACCCTCGCGATCCGGCCCGAAACCCGGCGCGTCCTTGGTATAGAAACCGCCATCGTCAACCGGGAACGGGATGGCCGGATCGATACCGCGTGCTTCGAGAGCGCGGGCATTGTCCGTCCATGCTTCAAAGTCTTCACGGCCATGGCTGGGGGCGGTATGCACAAAACCCGTACCGGCATCGTCGGTGACATGATCGCCAGCAATGAGGGGCACGGTGAATTTGTAACCTCCGCCAAAACCTTTCAGCGGGTGATCGAGCGTCAGCTTTTCCAGTTCATTAGCTGACACATCACGCAGACGCTTGAACTCAAGCTTTGCTTTCTTGGCGCAGTCTTCGACCAGCTTGTCAGCGAAGATGAGCTTTTCGCCCGGCTGCGGGCCAAAGTCGTTTTCAGCGGCAGCCACTACATAAAGACCGTAAGCGACACGTGGTGAGAAGGCGACCGCACGGTTGCCCGGAATGGTCCACGGGG
This sequence comes from Hyphomicrobiales bacterium, assembly GCA_015654965.1. Lineage (GTDB taxonomy): Bacteria > Pseudomonadota > Alphaproteobacteria > Rhizobiales > Rhizobiaceae > Brucella. The sequence continues at coordinate 4,952 of JAATGD010000075.1, read as the reverse complement.
TCGTCGTCCAGATGACAACTGAAGCGCCCTGATATTTATTCGCAACCTTTACCCTATCGGGGGTCGGAACACCGGGATGCTCAGGTCGTACAAATGGAGCCATATATTTCGGCTGGTTAACTGGGAATTTCACCCAGATCATATCCGACTCGATGTCGTGATATTCGACTTCCGCCTCGGCCAGCGCGGTGCGTTCGACCACCGACCACATGACCGGCTTCGAGCCGCGATAAAGCTGGCCGGAATTGGCGAATTTCAACAATTCACCGGCAATGCGCGCCTCGGCGTGGAAATTCATGGTCGTGTAGGGATTTTCAAAATCGCCGCAAATCGCCAGACGTTTGAATTCTTCCGACTGGGTCTTGATCCAGCCGCTCGCGAATTCACGGCATTCCTTGCGGAATTCATTGATCGGCACTTCGTCCTTGTTCTTGCCCTGCGCGCGGTATTTTTCCTCGATCTTCCATTCGATCGGCAGGCCATGGCAATCCCAGCCCGGCACATAATTGGAATTAAAACCGCGCATCTGGAATGAACGCGTGATCACGTCTTTCAGGATCTTGTTGAGCGCGTGGCCGATATGGATATTGCCATTGGCATAGGGCGGGCCATCATGCAGCACATAAAGCGGGCGGTCTTTTGCTTCTTCGCGCAGTTTTTTATAGAGGTTCATCCCCTCCCAGCGCTCGACCAGCAATGGCTCGCGAGCGGGCAGGCCTGCGCGCATTGGAAATTCGGTCTGCGGCAGATTGAGCGTTTTGGAATAATCGATTTTTGTCGTCTCGGTCATGATCGGTCTTAGCCTGTAAAGCCCGCAGCAAAAGGCAGGCGCATTATCAAATTGAATAGAAAGGAGGCTGCAAGGACACAGCCGTTCGCTCCCGGACTTCCGCGCTTCATTCGCCTGAAACTTGCGTGTCAGGCAAAGCGGGAGGCCGGGCCAATAATTCGTATGGCCGTCAAGATAAGCCGAAAATCCGTCATCATGGCCACGCTTTTAGCAATGCGGCTGACAAGAATAAAGAGGCACGCAACAAGAAAGGGACGGGAATGCGTTAATTAGCGCATTCCCGTCCCTGATAAGACTGACAGTCGTGAGTGTTGTTTGATCAGTCGAGCGAGAAATCGAAGCGATAGGTGGCGGAGACGCCAACCATGAACTGGTTGCGCGAGCCTTCCTGCTGGACAATGCTCGATTTTTTGGCCGGTCCCTGAAGGCGGCTATATTCGGCAAAGAGTGCGGTGTCGATCTTCTCGGTGGTTTTCCAGTTGATGGAACCGCCGATGCCAACTGATTCCACGCCGCCCTTCGGCTTGTATTCGCTGATCCCGGATGCGGCGGCCTCTTCGCTTGAGACGCCGTAATAGGTCTTGAAATAATCCTTGCTGGCGAAAGTCGCACGCGGTCCCGCCGAAACGCGGATGGCAGGCGTCACATCATAAAAGGCGTCAGCCGAAATATTGGCGACCACGCCCTTGTGCGCACGGATACCGTGACGCACTTCGCCGCGCACACGCATCCAGTCGGTGGGGTAGACTTCGGCAAAGCCACCGAGTTCGCCACCGAATTTCGTTTCCTTGAGACCGTCGATTTCGGTGTCGCGTTTAAACAGCAATTTGCCCGCAACACCGGCACGGAAGCGATCATTGTCGATGAATGCAAAGGAAACATTGTCATTGCGCGAGGAAAAGCGCGTCGCCTCCCCCTGCCGCCCCAGCGAAATCAGGGGCTGTGCGGAAAACTTGTATTTGTTCGAGCCGGTGAATTTGGGCGCAATCAGACCAGCCGCGCCAACTTTCAGATACCAGTCGCCCGACCAGAAATGCTTGCGGGCGGGAGGCGTCACTTCCACCGCATCGACATAGGATTCCTGCGCATCAGCAGCATAGGCGATTGATCCACTAACAGGCACCAATGCGCCAGCCATGAGAGCCAAAGAAAAAATACGCAAAACACGATACTCCAACAAACAGCGCCCCAAAACTTCGGGATGTTTAATAGTCTCTGTCGGAAATACGTAAATTTTGACTTAAAACTATAATCGGCGCGCGGAACAGAAAATATTTCAGGCGAATGAAAGAACGTGATCGAGCGCGGAAAGCGGGCGCGCACCGGCCAGAAGCGCACGCGCTTCTTCCTCATCGCGTTTCATCTGCGCAACCAGCGCATCAAGCCCCTCGAACTTCACTTCCCCTCGCAGGTAACCGAAGAAAGAAACACAAGCAATCTCGCCATAAAGGTCCCCGGAAAAATCGAACAAAAATGTTTCCAGCAATGGCGAGCCATCGCTTGCGACCGTCGGGCGGCGACCGAAACTTGCAACGCCATCAAAAAGCTGGCCATTCTGGCGCCTGAAACGCACGGCATAAATTCCCTCTTTCAGGCTCGCCCCGGCACTCACCGTCATATTGGCGGTGGGAAAGCCCAGCGTACGACCGAGCTTCTTGCCGTGAACGACCTCGCCGCAGAACCGGTAGCGATAGCCCAAAAGGCCAGCCGCTTGCGCAACATCGCCCTGTTCCAGCGCATCGCGCACACGGGTCGAGGAAACCGGATGACCGCCTTCATCGCCAAAGGCTTCCACCAGCGTCACATCGAAGCCCGCATCCTTTCCCGCCTCAAGCAGAAAATCGGGTGTGCCGCGCCGCCCCTTGCCGAAATGAAAATCATAGCCGGTGACGACACGGCGCGCATGAAGTTTCTCAAGGAGAATGTGCTGCACGAAATCTTCCGCCGAGCGGCTGGAAAATTCGGCCGTAAAGGGCTGCTCGACGATGGCGTCAAAACCCATATGCTGCAAGATCGCCGCTTTCTCCACCGCGCATGTCAGGCGATCGATCGGCGCGTCGGGACGAAAGAAGCTGCGCGGATGCGGCTCGAAAGTGAGCACGACCGCAGGCAGGCCTTCCTTTTTCGCAATCTCAAGCGCCTGCTCCAGAACTGCCTGATGCCCGCGATGCACGCCATCGAAATTGCCGATCGCAACCACGCAATTGTGCAGATGCGGCGGCAGTGCCTCCGCGCCTGAAAAACGCTGGAACTTGGCTTTGATTATCCCGGATTGTACCATTGAGTGCCTGATCGTGCCTGTATGGTCCGAAAAAATATCAGACGAGCGCCTGAAGAGTGGCCACGGGATAAGCCCCGTGCTTTTCAAGAAAAGCGTTCATCCTGTCGAGATCGAGCGCCCCATCCGCCGTATAGTCGGCGGCATGAATACCACCTGAAACATAAAGCACGTCAAGACCGAAATTGGCAGCGCCCTTCACATCGGTGAGAACGCCGTCTCCGATGCCCAGAATGCGGCTCTTGTCGACTGCGCTTGCGCGAATTTCTTCCGCCGCATGAAGGGCCGCTTCATAAATCGGGCGATGCGGTTTTCCGGCAATCAGTGTGCGCCCGCCAAGCTGGCCGTAGTCGCGCGCCAGGGCTCCGGCACACCAGACAAGCCTTGCACCGCGCTCGACCATGATGTCGGGATTGGCGCAGATGAACGGCAGGTTGCGCGAGCGCAGGCGCTTGAGCAGTTCCGTGTAATTTTCCGGCGTTTCCACCTCGTCATCGAACAGTCCCGTACAGACCACGCCAGACGCCTCGAATTCCTCGACCAGTTCCACGCCAAGCCCGTCATAGATCGACAATTCGCGCTCATTGCCGATATGGAAAATCTTGCGCGGGCCCTCCGCGATCAGATCGCGGGTCACATCGCCCGAGGTCACCACCCGGTCATAGGCGTCTTCCGGCACGCCCAAAAGCCGCATCTGCGCTTCCACACCCGGATGCGGACGCGGCGAATTGGTGACGAGAATGACCGTGACCCCTTTGACGCGGGCTCTTTCCAGCGCCGCCACGGCTGCGGGATAAGCGGTGACGCCATTATGCACCACGCCCCAGACATCGCAGAAAAGCACGTCATACCGGTCCGTCAGGTCGTCGAGGCGTTCAAGCTGCTTCATAATCTTCCTCTTGGATAGTCTCGTCATGCGGCATACGCGCCCCATCTAGAGCATTTCGCGCTCAAATGGAAATATTTGTGGCAGCATTAATATGGGAAGGCGTTGCCGATATGACAGAAGGCGGTTTGCCACCGCTATTCAAGATCCTGGAAAGCATATTCGCGGCGCAAGGCGGCCTCCGCTCTTGATTCGTCTTCGCAAGGCCCCACATGCAACCCTTGGCCTGATCGACCGGGCCGCAAATGTGGAAAAATCAGCCATCATTCGCCTGTCAAAAATCTCTGGCAACCTTGACAAGAGCCGGGGCGGGTTCTATGTCAGAGCCACGTTGGCACTCCGACATCAAGAGTGCTAACAACGTGGATTGTTCCGATCCGCATCACAGGGTTCAACGTCTATAACACCAAGGGTTCAAACCATGGCTGATATCAAGTTCCGCCCGCTTCATGACCGCGTCGTTGTTCGCCGCGTTGAGCAGGAAGCCAAGACCGCCGGTGGCATCATCATCCCCGACACCGCCAAGGAAAAGCCGCAGGAAGGCGAAATCGTCGCTGCCGGTTCCGGCGCTCGCGACGAGAGCGGCAAGCTGGTCGCGCTCGAAGTCAAGGCTGGCGACCGCGTTCTGTTCGGCAAGTGGTCGGGCACCGAAGTCAAGATCGGCGGCGAAGACCTGCTGATCATGAAGGAATCCGATATTCTGGGCATTATCGGCTAATCGCTTCACCGGACCGGCATGCGCCGGTTCAGGCTTACCAATTTGAATTTCTGACCGGGATAATCCCAGGAGTAGAGTAAAATGGCTGCTAAAGAAGTAAAATTCGGTCGCAATGCGCGCGAAAAGATGCTGCGCGGCGTCGATATCCTTGCTGACGCTGTTAAGGTAACGCTTGGCCCCAAGGGTCGCAACGTCGTCATCGACAAGTCGTTTGGCGCACCGCGCATCACCAAGGACGGCGTATCGGTCGCCAAGGAAATCGAACTGGAAGACAAGTTCG
>JAATGD010000087.1 GCA_015654965.1 Hyphomicrobiales bacterium | reverse complement strand
GATGTTTGCCGAAAAGCTTGCCGAAAATATATTGTAGCACATCACTGCTTTGCACGGTCGCAACGAGAAATGCGATCAGTAATAGTTTTTCGCTGTCATAGCCGGGGATGTGCAAGGTGACCAGAGCGGGCACATGACTGATGCAATAGACCGAAAGCATCAGGCCCCATTGCTGTTCGCTGATGCGCTCCAGAAAGCGCGACGTGTCACCTGAAAGTGCCGTCAGCACCGGCATGGCGAGGAAGCAATAGACTGGGATGAAGATCGAATAAAGCCCGTACCAGTTAATCCAGATCAGGTAATATTGCACGGGAATGACGAGCAGGAACATGCCGAGCAGAATGCGGTGATCGCTGCGGCGGGTCTGGGTCAGTGTCACATATTCGCGTAGAGACGCGAATGAAACCAGTGCAAAGAGAACGATCACGCCGCCTTTGCCGAACAGAAAGGCGATGCAGATGGCCGTGACCATGATCCACCACGCCTTGATGCGGGCATTGAGGTTGATAAGCGTGGAGGAAAGCGGCTTTGGCGCTTTGGAGGAAAGAGCGGCTGCAACGATGCTGGCGGTGACAAGCACGGCCATGAGGCCAAGAAAGAGACGGGTGGTTTCACTCATTGCGGATGACCCTGATGATTGCCGTTGCGCGGCTGCATGGCTAGAAGGCATTGTCGGGCGCGGATTAGAAAATCCTTGCGGTCCTCGCCATCGTGGATACGAAGCGGTTCACCGAAAATGACCCGGCATAAAAGCGGAACCGGCAGGAGCGCGCCTTTGGGTAGCACACGCGACATGTTCTCGATCCAGCAGGGGACCAGTTCCACATCGGGGCGCGCCAAAGCGAGGTTGTAAATGCCGGAGCGGAAGCGCAACAGCGCTTCCTCGGACATGTTGCGTGTGCCTTCGGGAAAGATAATCAGCGAATGGCCTTCATCAAGCGCCTTGAGCATGACCAGCATCGGATCGGCGGTGCGTTCCACCCAGTTGCGCTCGATAAGCACCGTGCGAAGCAGCACTTCGGCCATGAATTGCCGTAGGCGATTGGCTCGCCAGTAATCGGCCCCCGCAACGGCGCGGGTCCGGGCGCGCTCTTCCTGATTGAGACAGGATACAAGCAGGATAAAATCGCCATGGCTGGTATGGTTGGCGAAATAAATGCGCTGTCTTTGTGATGGTCCGGTTCCGCTCCAGATCGGACGCACGCCGGTAATCCCGCGTGAGACGATGGCAAGCAGCGAGCCAAACAGAGATTGTGCCTGATGGCGGATCAAGTCCCGCATGTTACCATTTTCCCCCCGATGGAATGATGGCCAGCAATATGAATATGGGAATGCCCAATCCCAGAAAAATATGCAGACGCCATAGGATGCGCTTTGAACCCGCGATGCGATCAGCCAGCGGGCGATTGTCCTGATTGGCTTTACGCAGTTCCATCCGCTCAAGGACTGTGTCGAGTTGTCCGAGCGCCGTATCTTCATCAGGCGTGTTTGCAACATGCCGGAAGAGGGCGGCATCAAAGAGAAGATGGGCAGCCACGGCGACTACGCCGAGTAAAGTGGAAAACAGGAGCGGCCAGAGCAACCAGAAAGCCAGATCGTAAGACGGACGCAAAAAGGGAGCTATGCCGAGCATCAGGCATGCAAAAAACAAACCGGCCAAAGCGTTACTACGTAATCTTGTGGCGATCACTCTGGCCTGCGTTTTCATGCCGAAACCTCAGGGCAATGTAGATGCACCGGCCAGCCTTTGGCGCGAATGAGCATTTCGGCTTCCTTGGCATTTTTAACGCGCCCTGTCTCGATCAGCCAGTGAATGGCGACGATTGCGCTGCGTTGAAAGCCCAATGCGCAGCAGATGAGGACTGGACCATGATTGCGGGCGGCTTCAATGGCATGTGATGCTTCGGTGATCTTTACGAAGGGAGGCGGGACAAGATCAATCATGCCAAAGCTTTGCCAGTTGGCGCAATGGCGCGGCGGATTCATTTCGACGGCAAGGTCGATGATGGTCTTGAACGCCTCTGTCTCATTGCCCTTTGGAAAGCGGCCCAGAAATACATTTCCGCCCAGTGGAATATGGGGCGGCAGTTTGCGCGTCCAGAACCATACATTCAGTCTTGCAAACAGCCGATAGGGCAGGAGCAGCCAGTGGCTGGCAAGGCTGATCGTGCCATCGCGCTCTTTCTGGAAAATGCGCGCATCTGCGCCAAAATAGCCCGTTGCGACGACGGCGAGAGCAGTCGCTGGCCAGAGCCAGAAAATCGCATAGCCGGTGATCGTGAGGCCATGAATGGCAAGCACCAGAAAAACAGCGGCTCCTGAAACATAGTAAATACCTATGCGTCGGGCTTTGGGATCGTTCGTCAAGCGGAATCCGGAAAGCGTCGAAGGGGTGTTGCGCGGAAAAAGCCAGAGCGCGAAAAGGCCGAGCAGGCTGCCTGCTGGAATATCGACCGCATGATGCTGGTAGGTGGTAAGGACCGACAGACCGATCAGCAGGCACCAGATATTCCAGATAAACCGCCACACATCGCCCATTGCGCGGCGCATCTGGTCCCAGATGATGATCAGCAATGCGATATGCAGCGATGGTGCCTGATTGAACGGCTTGTCGAAACCGCCCAAGACGGCAAACATGAAACCCGGAAGGCCGGAGGTTTCCGGCTTCTCGAATGTTGCCATCAATGGAAAGGCAATAAAGCAGAAAACGGCGATGACCTGCGCTGTGAGATAACGTTTTGCCTGACGGTCAACCTCTTCCGGCGTCTCACTGACGAATAGCGCGATCACATAAAACAGGTTGACCGACCAGTAGGGAACGATGCTCCATGCGATGAAAGGCAGGTGCTGTCCCCAGTCGAAAGCGAGATTAGGTACCGCATGATGCAGTGAGGCGAGCCAGTTGGCCGTGCCATAGGTGAGGTAGAAAAAGGGGCCGAGAAACAGCAACCACAAGATAGCACGGCGGATGACCAACCGTCGCGAAGAGCCGTCAATGCTGTCCGATTGCACTGGCACGTCTAGTTTTCTCCGACGCGCTCGGCAATCGAAACCGTGAAAATGCCCCATTGATCGATACGTTGTTCGATCTTTCGATAGCCTGCCTTCTCAATAAGCTGGTCCATTTCCCCTTGGCTGCGACGACGCATCACCCATGCCTGTCCGCCACGATGCGAGGTAAGCGCTCGCGCAATCATTTCCAATTGCGGATGCCATGGCTGGTTGGTGTAAATCAGCAGCGAACCGGGTTTTTGTGCGCGGGCAAGGCCGGACAAGGAGCGCATGATCAGTGCGTTGTCGGGAAAAAGCTCGTAAAGACCGGAGACAATGGCCAGATCGGGCTGTGGCGTGATGGATGCGAGACTGTCCTCGTTGAAAGCGTCGCCTTCCTCCATATGGGCGATGGCCTCAAATCCGCGCTCCTTGATCAGTTTGCGTCCGGCCAGCACATTGATCGGTGAATAATCGCGCAGGTGAATGCTGTCGGGCGTTTCGCCTGTGCGGGCCACCGCGTCAAGGACATAACGGCCATGGCCGCAGGCAATATCGAGAATATGGGTTGAACGGTCTTCATTCTTCAGACGCTTGATGGCGGTGCCGATCAGTTCTTCCAGATGCACCTTGCGCTGGCGAATGCCGCGCCAGCCGATGGCGTCCAGAAACTGCTTGTCGATCAGTTTTCCGCCGGGACCAAAGCCGCGGGCTTCATTCTCATAGACATAATCAAGCGTCGAGCCGGAATCAAAACCTGTGCGCTTGCCGGTTTTCAGTCCTTCTGAAAACAAGGCTCCGAAAGCAATCGAGGCGCGGGTCGATGCCCAGTATAAACCGCGCAAAGAGAGAAAGGGCAATGGGCTTGCCAATCGATCGGCCTCGTTGCGGGAAGGACCGGTGATATGCGCTTCGGTGAGGCTGGCGCGTTGCGGTTCTTCATCAAAACGCGCTTCGAGAAAACCGCGAACCAGATCAATGGCCTGTTTGCGGTCGCGTTCCCCCAGCGTGTCATGATAAAATCCTTTGAGCATATGCCGTTCCTTGATGCGGCTGCCAAGGTTTTCATAAAACCGATGCTGTGGTGTCGCGCGGACGACGAAATCACTGCCGGAAATCAGCAATTGTGTCGGCACGGTGATCGCCTGCGCGTCATCGACCACGCGTTTCGCTGTCTCATAAAGCTGGAGCAGGATATGCGAGGCAATGGGGCGGGTGATCAGCGGATCGGTGCCGTAAGTTTCAATGCGCTCGGGATCATGGGTCAGGAATTGCGGCTTGACGTAGGAATTGACGTAAAACGTGCCTTTCAGCTTCTGCCAGAGCGCAATGCCTTCCTTGGCGAAAGGCACATAGAGTTTTATGTCGAAAGCGGGCGAGGCCAGCACGAGGGCGCGAATATTGGGCGCATAGTCATGCACCCATGCGCTCGCAAGAACCGCGCCGACGCTTTGAGCAATAATGGCAATGTCTTCAATCGAGCTTCCGGTTTCATCACGAATATACGTGACGAAATGATCGAGATCGCGGATGGATGCGCCAAAAGAGGGGGAAAAACCGCGCTCGCCCGGTGACTGTCCGTGGCCACGTGCATCCCATGCGTAGAATGCATAATCATCGAGACCAAGTTCATCGACGAGATGCGCGACGCGACCGCTATGTTCGTGACCGCGATGAAGGAGAATGATGATGCCCTTCGGTTTTTTCGAGCGGGCAGGCCAGACGCGATAAAACAGCGATGTTCCATCATGGGTGACGAATTGCGATTCATTTGTTTCGCGTGGCGAAATGCTCTCATGCGGCCCGGGCTGCAAACGCTCCTTCATCCCATCCTCTTTTGAACGCGTTTCATACATTGCACCCAACTTATATTAGGTGCACAAGAATATTTGAATAAACGAGCAGGCGGGAACCGCAATAGCGTTTGCGTCATAATTTTCATTTTGCATGAGATTGTCGATGTCTGTGTATCAACTCAAAAGCCGGTTCCAGAACGTGTTGCGACCGCTGGTTATCCGGCTTGCCGCAATGGGGGTGACTGCCAATCAGGTGACAATTGTTGCGGCACTGGTGTCTGTTCTGCTTGGCGCATTGCTTGGATGGAGCGGAAAGACGGTTCTTTTTGCGCTGGTGCCGCTCTGGCTTTTTCTGCGCATGGCACTGAACGCCATCGATGGCATGCTGGCACGTGAACACGGGCAGAAATCGACGCTTGGCGCTTATCTCAATGAAATCGGCGATGTGGTTTCGGACGCTGCACTTTATGCGCCTTTTGCACTTATTGCGCCTTTCTCAGCTTTATGGATTTTTGCCATTCTCTTTCTGGCCACCTTGACCGAGTTTGTGGGGGTGACGGGAGCGTCTCTTGGCGCAAGCCGTCGCTATGATGGCCCGATGGGCAAGAGTGATCGGGTCGTGGTTTTCGGTGTGCTTGGCGCATGGGTCGCCATTGACGGCGCATTGCCCTACTGGGCTTTCTGGTTGCAGCCGGTCCTCTGCCTGTTGCTGATTGTCACGATCTACAAGCGAATTGCGAATGGAATGGCGGAATCAAAGGCCTAGGAAACAAGGTGTTTCATGCTTCCTCCACGAATACCTCATCACGTTTCTTGCGTACTGACGGCAAGAGAACGACCAGAAGCACAATGAGTGCAATCCCGAGCAGGATAGCACTGATGGGTCTGGTGACGAATGTCGATGGGTCGCCGCGTGACAGGATCATGGCGCGCCGCAAATGTTCTTCCAGCAGCGGTCCCAGCACGAAGCCAAGCAGAAGTGGAGCCGGTTCGCATCGCAGTTTTGTAAGCAAGTAGCCAATGAAGCCGAAGAAGGCGACCGCATAGAGGTCATATATGTTGGAATTGACGCTATAGACCCCGATGGCGCAGAAGGTCATGATGATCGGAAACAGCAGATAATAGGGGACGGTCAGAAGTTTCACCCAAACGCCGACCATGGGCAGATTGAGAATGATCAGCATCAGATTGCCAATCCACATGGAGGCGATCACCCCCCAGAAAAGGGCCGGTTGCTCGCTGGCCACATTGGGTCCGGGCACTATACCCTGAATGATCATGGCTCCGATCATCAAGGCCATGACGGGGTTGGCGGGAATGCCCAGTGTCAGCATGGGAATGAACGAGGTTTGCGCGCCGGCATTATTGGCTGATTCGGGGCCAGCGACCCCCGCAATCGCCCCTTTGCCAAATTCTTCCGGTCTGTCGGAAACGCGTTTTTCCACCGTATAGGAGGCGAATGATGCAAGGATGGCGCCCCCGCCGGGCAGGATGCCAAGTGCGGAGCCGATAGCCGTGCCGCGCAGAATAGGCCCTGTCATGCGCCTGAAATCTTCCCGCGTCGGCATAAGTCCGCTGACTTTCGCCATCAGTAATTCGCGGGTTTTTTCGTTTTCCAGATTGCGCAGGATTTCGGCAATGCCGAACACACCCACTGCGACCGCAACGAAATTCAAACCGTCCGCATATTCGGTAATGCCGAGCGTAAAGCGTGGCGCGCCGGTATAGATATCGGTGCCGACAAGTCCCAGAAGCAGGCCAAGAACAACCATGGCGAGCGCCTTGATGACGGAACCATGCGCAAGTGCAATGGACGAAACGAGGCCAACGACCATCAGCGAGAAATATTCCGCCGAGCCGAATTTAAGCGCGATTTCTGTCAAAGGTGGGGCAAAGACCGCCACCAGAAAAGTCGCGACAGTGCCTGCGAAGAACGAGCCGATGGCAGCCGTTGCAAGGGCTGTTCCGGCGCGTCCCTGTCGTGCCATCTGATAACCGTCAATGGCGGTAACGGCAGAGGAGGATTCTCCGGGCATGTTGATGAGGATTGCCGTTGTCGAGCCGCCATATTGCGCCCCGTAATAGATACCCGCCAGCATGATGAGCGCCGATACCGGATCGCCGATCTGGAAGGTGATCGGCAGCAACATGGCGATGGTGGCTGTGGCACCGATCCCCGGAAGCACCCCGATCAATGTGCCAAGCAGGACGCCGATCAGGCAGAAGCCGAGATTAGACAGCGTCGAGGCGGTTGAAAATCCGAGTGCAAGATTGCTGAAAAGTTCCATTTTTTGCCCCTCTTAAAACGGCCACCAGGGGCCGAAACGTTGAAACGGCAGGCTAAGGCCGTAACTGAACACGACGAGGGAAAACAGTGTTATGGCGAAGGAAAGCGCCAAGGCTGTCGTGACCTTCATCCGCATGGATGCGAAGGCCGCGATCAGACAGGTTAAAAAGAGCGATGGCACAAAACCAAGGCCGCGAACGGTCAGTCCGAAGAAAATGGGAGCGGGCAGGATGAACAACATGCCCCGCCATGCAATTGGCCCAATCGGTTCGCCTGAAGCGCGCATGGCCTGAATAAAAATGACGAGGCCAAGCAGAACCAGCACAAGCGACAATGCCAGTGGAAAATACCCCGGCCCCATACGGAGTGACGTGCCAAGTTCAAGGCTAAGGGATTGGAAAGCAAAAAATGCGCCCGCTCCAATCAGCAGGATTCCACACAGACCGTTGGTGGGGTCGAGTGTGAATTTCCGTGAAGTTGTTCCACGGAGAGAAGGTTTATTCATGAGGCTTTCCCGTCTTCTGTATCCAGAAATGCGGTGAAAATAATGTGCGAAACCGCCTGAACGGAATTTTGCATCCTGTGGTCCACGCAACAGTGCTTGAGATGGCACTGTTGCGCCATGGGATTGCATCAGTCGGCGTATTGTCCCGCCGCCTCGATGATTGGTTTCCAGCGCGCCACTTCACTTTCGAGTTTTGCTTTGAGTGCCGCTGGTGTCGCATCGGCTTGCGGCGATGGCTCGGTGCCGAGTTCGGCAAAGCGATCGATCACATTCTGGTCTTTCAACGCTGCTTGCAGTGATTTCGACAGGCGTTCGGTAATGTCCGCAGGCGTGCCTTTGGGCGCATAAATGCCGTGCCAGATACCGACTTCCATGCCATCAAGACCGCCTTCCTTGGTGGTCGGAATGTCTTTGAGCACGTCAAGCCGCTCGGGCGAGGTGACAGCATATGCCTTGATGGTGCCGGCCTGAATCTGCTTGGTGGTATTGGTGGTCTGGTCGCACATGATATCCACCTGCCCGCCGAGAAGATCGGTCATGGCCGGTCCCGTACCCTTGTAGGGTACTGTGACAAGCGATGTATCGATGGCGCTCATGAACAACATGCCGCAAAGATGTGAAGCGGCACCAATACCCGCATTGGCAACCGTCACCGTATCCTTGTTGGCCTTGGCATAATCCACCAGTCCCTTGAGGTCTGCCGGTTCAAGATTTTTGCGCGCCACGATGGTCATCGGGACATCGGTGACAAGACCAACATATTCAAACGCATTGAGCGTGTCATAGGCAAGCTTGCGATAGAGCGTGGCGCTGGTCGCCATGCCGATATGGTGCAGCAGGATCGTGTAGCCGTCCGGCTCTGCCTTGGCTACGCGTCCGGCACCCAGTGTTCCGCCCGCGCCGCCGACATTTTCAACGATGATCTGCTGTCCAAGATCCTTTGACATGGATTCAGCGACCAGACGCGTGACCGTATCTGTCGGACCGCCTGCGGAAAACGGCACCACAACGGTGATCGTGCGTTCTGGATAGGATTGTGCCTGCACAGAATATGCAGACGTAGCAAAAGCTACAGTAGCCGTCAGGACGGCGATAAACTTGTTCATGTTTGTCCTCCCAGACAGAAGCGTCTCCATTCACCCGGTTGTGGAAACGCTTCACCTCCTCTTTATTCCCAGTTCTTTATTATTTCAGAGTTTCTGCGAACTCTTTGGGCTTTGATTGATCGATAAAAAACCAAATCTGGCACAAAATCGCGATCATGACTAGCCATTGTACTCAATGCGAATATACAATCTAAAGCTGTTATCAGCAAATGCCAAGAAGGCAGATTTGCAACTAAAGTCTTAGAAAAAGGCCTGGCGGTTCGAGAAGCGCAGCCCCTGCAATTGCTTCTACGACAAAAGCAGAGGCATCAACATTACTACCATTCGACGGGCAATCAGACCGGTCAGCAATAGATTAACTGATAGCGTCGAGGCCTTTTCCCCGGAATTTTTCGAGCTGTGCCAATTCGGACGACGTCAGTGCAATGCCTTTTGCAAGCGCTTCACGCCGGGCAGCAAAGCGGCGCTGTGAAGGCAGGCGCGCGCCTTGACCGGCAATTGCTTCGATAAGGATTTCGCCATGCGCAATGGGATTGACGCGCCCGCCCGCAATGCGCGTTGGATCGAAAGCGATAACCAGTTCGCCATGACGCGGTGCAATGGTGGTTGTACCGAGGAATTCGAGCGCCTCGGCACTGTTGAAATCGCCGATCATGGAACCGGCAAGAAGCTCGATCATGGTTGAGATCGCCGATCCCTTATGGCCGCCGAAGGGCAGCATGGCGCCAGCAAGGGCTGCTTCAGGATCGGTTGTGGGCTGTCCATCGACATCAATTGCCCAGCCTTCCGGTAGTGGCTTGCCTGCGCGGCGATAAAGTTCCAGTTCACCACGCGCGGCAACGCTGGTCGCAAAATCAAAAACATAAGGATTTTCGCCGGGGCGCGGCCAGCCAAAGGCAAAAGGATTGGTGCCGAGAAGCGGTTTGCTGCCGCCGGTGGGGGCAACAGTTGCATAGCTTGGACACATGGCGATTGCTGCAAGACCCCGTTCGGCGAGTTGTTCAACTTCCGGCCACAAGGCTGCAAAATGCGTGCAATCGTTGATAACCAGTGCTGCAAGGCCCAGTTTACGGGCCTTGGCTTCCAGCGCGTCGATCCCTGTCTCAAAGGCAAGATTGGCAAAGCCGCCTTTGGCATCCACGCGAACAATCGCTGTCTCATCAATGCTTAATTGTGGTTCGGAATCCGGGACCACCTTGCCGCTCTTGATTGTCCGAAGGCTGCCTTCAATACGATAGACACCGTGCGATTTGCAGCCATCGCGTTCTCCGGCGACAATGGTTCGGGCTATTGCGGCGGCGTGGGCGGCGCTCAATCCTGATTTGAGAAAAATATCCCGGACAAGGTGGAAGAGATCATCAATCTTGATCAGGGTGATGTCACTCAACGCGATATTCCTTTCATGCCGCAGGCGATCTGTTTTCTGCAACTGTGCATATGCTTTGTATGCATGAAAGTCACTTGAAATTGTCCGCCTGCGGCATGCAAAGGCAATCGATTGATTATTTTTGCCTATCTGAGGATTTTACGCTTCCCTATTTCCAGACAGGTGATGCTGAACACCACGAGAGGCATAAGAATAATTGTTGCAAATGTTATCCAGTAAAACCACTGCATTTTATACTCCTCTCCGTAAATAATAATTCCTTATATTCACGTCTTTAGGCTGGCTTTACATCAGCCAGAGAGTGAGTGCGGCAGCAATGACAAACAGAGCTGCAAAACTGCTTTCAAGCCTATAGTACCAAAGCATGTCAGCCTCCATTATGGTTAATAACTGATTAATAACGCAGCAGAGGAGTTTTGGTTCAATTCAGCAATTTCAGAAAGAAGTATGATTGACGAAGCATGGAGAGCCTGGTCCGAAAACATATGCAAAAATGAAACCAGAAAAATGGGATTTTGTTCTATCAGGTTGAGGCTTTTGCAGAGTTTTTCTTCAGTCCGTATATGCCCTTTTTTCTACGGCATAAGGCGCGAGACTGACCGCTTCTCCATTGATAATGCTGACTGTCTGGGTTTGCGCTGTGATATTAACCAGCCAGATATGTGTATCGCTCGCAAAAGCAAGCACTTTGGAAGGCTCTGAAGACACGCATCGCCGCCATGCCTGACCAGAAAGACTTGAAAGGCTTTTGACCGTATTGAAGATCGGTCGCGTTTGCCCCGCAGGGGCTGGTTCGTTTTCGCTCGCAATCAGGCCAAAGGGTCCGGTAAGCGCCGAAAGTGTCAGGCTCTGGAGATTGGCATCCAAAACCCGCATGGCATAACCAAGTGCGAAGGCTTCGGCAAAACGGCCGTTATGGCGTGGATCGCGATTGGCCATGGCAATGCGCTTATGGTGCGGATTGTCCATCGTGCGACTGCCATAGGGGTTCTGGCGCATGGGAATTGTTGAGGGACCGATGCGATAAGGCTTGTCGCCATAAATGGCACGCACAGAACGCGTGATGAAAGGCAGCGCCTCCAGCGTCTGCATGACGCTCAGATCATCGGCTGCATGCACGATCGGATTGGTGCAGTGACTGACAAAATCAATCAACGCGCCGGGAACTCGTTTACGGTTGAGTTCCGTGAAATAGCTGAGCATACCGCCGCCCAGTTGCACACTGGGCAAAGCGGTGCGCGCGGCTGCATAGACCTCTTCCAGTGGCGGGCAGGGCGGCCATTTGCTGCCGGGCGGTGTCGATTGGCGGTCGATGGCGGGTGATATGATGATGGCATCTGGCGTAAAGCCAGCCATTTCCATGGCATGTGCGATTTGCCGGGTTTCATCGAGAAGTGGCTGCTCGCAGGGCAGCGCAATTTCAAGCGAGACGCGTCCCTTGTGCTGTGCGGCCAATGCCGCAAAATCCGCAAAGGCTGCTTCCTTGTGTCCAGCCAAGGGGTCGTAATGAAACAGCAGATCCTGTGGGGCGATTTCTTGCAGAAGATCAATGGCCGCAAGACTTGCCCTGGCTTCTTCCGGCGTGATGATGAGCCCGATATTGGGTATTCTGCCGCCTGTTTCACCGAGCGTAATGGTTATCGCGTCCGCGTGGTTTCGTGCGGGGGAGGTTTTGCTTTCGCGCTTGTCGTAAATGGAAAGCATAATACGCTGGTGGACGCGTGTTTGCGCCGTGATATGGTAAGGCCATGGCAGGGCCAGAGGGCGCACATAGGTTTTATAAGAGGCATCAGACCAGTTGCGCTGGTCTTCCATCTCGAATGTATCGCCTTCCATCCGGCATTCAACGGTCACATTTGGCTTTGCTTCATGGGTGATGGCGCGCATATCCTTGAAAGGCTGCCATGGTTCAATCAGGTCAGGTAGATGGGTCTGTGCCTTGTTACCATTCACATGTTCGACCGTCACAGAGGAGCCTGCAAGCCCCACAATAGGATGCAGGATGCAAAAGCCGCAGCGGTTGGTTTCAAAGCCGGTTGAGGTTTGTGCCACAGCATCGAAGACAAGCGTTTCACCAGAATGAGACTCAATACGGACATCGATTTCGAGTTTCGTATCATTGGGACCATGACAGCGCGCCTGATAGGTGACGGCAAAACCATCGCTGTTTTCAACGACATTCAGGTCGTGAATGTCGGGATTATAGGTGCCCCAGTCGCGATCGCGCACCAGATAGGAAACCGCACGCAGCACCTCGATGCCGCCATAGGTGATGCTGCGAAGGTTTCCATCTGCGAGATCAGCTTGAAGCAATCCCGCTTGCAAATGTTGCGGTTCCGCTTCCACATCATGGGTGCCATAAAGATGGAAAGGGTTCGTCAGGCTCATTTCAGCAAGGCTCCGATATCAATGCGGTTGCCGCTTGCGGCACTTTCATAGGCCGCTTCGACAAGGGCGAAGGTCTTGAGATTGTCCGCGCCTGACGTGGAGGTTTCCTCGCCGGATGAGAGATTTTCCACCCAATGCTGCTGGATGGAAAAAACGCTTTCCTGAATATTGTGCCATGGCCGTGATGCCCACGACAAAAGGCGTGGCGAAACATCTGAAACGCTGGTCCCTGTGGGCGTGATAACCTCAAGACGATAATTCTGATAAAGCCGGATCGAGCCGTCCGTGCCGTCAAGTTCGATCAGCGTTTCAGGGAAGGGGTCGTGTTCGAGTTTCGTTGCATAGCTCACATCGACGACAGAGGTTGCGCCATTGTCATGGTCGAGAAGAATGGTCGCGACGTCTTCGCCCTTGATGTTTGGATTAACGCGTTTGGTGCGCGCAACAAGGCTTGTCACATCGCCCAGAATGAAGCGCGCAATATCGAGCGTGTGAATGCCCAAGTCTTCGATGATGAAGCGTTCGCCTTCCGCTAAATAGGGCTGGCCGGAGAAAACGTCGAAGCCCGAGCGGAACGAAAACCGTCCCCAGAAGGGCGCGCCGATCACGCCGCTATCGAGCGCCTTGCGCAAGGCCTGTATGGGGGTCTGCCAGCGGAAATTTTCATGCACCATGAGTGGAATGCCCGACTCTTTACAGGCTTTCACCATGGTTTTGGCGTCATCAAGCGTTTTGGCGAAAGGTTTCTGGCAGATGGCGGGAATTTTGTGCGCTGCCGCCAGTTCCACCAGTGGGCGATGGCTTGAAACCGTGGTGGCGATATCGACAAAGTCGATGCCGCCATCGGCAAACAACGCCTGCGCATCGCTGTAACGGCGTTCGATGCCGAACTGGTCGCCGACGATTTTCAGGCGTTCCGCGTCGCGGTCGCAGATTGCCACGATTTTTGCACCCGAAACGTCATTCCATGCATGCATCTGATTGACTGCGAAAAATCCGCAGCCGATGAGAGCACCTTTCAGTTCTGCCATTGATTACCCTGCCTTTGCCATTTGCATAAGCGTCACGCGTTGTTGCAGGCGGCGCTGTGCCTGATCGACAACGACCGCCACGATGATGACCAGTCCCTTGATGACCATCTGCCAGAAGGACGAAACGCCCATCATCACAAGCCCGTCGGAGAGAATACCGATCACGAAAGCACCGATGATGGTGCCGCCGATGGTGCCGCGTCCGCCAGACATGGACGTTCCGCCCAGAACCGCTGCCGCAATGGCGTTGAGTTCAAAGGAATTGCCGGTCGCCGGATGCGCGGCCATCAGTTCGGACGAGATGATAAGCCCGGCAATGGCCGCGCAGAAGCCCGAAAACATATAGACGAACATTTTGACGCGGCCAACGCGAATGCCGGACATGCGCGCCGCACGTTCATTGCCGCCGACCGCAAAAATCTGCCGTCCAAGCGGTGTGTAGCGGGCGATATAGGCGGCGATCAGCGCCACGACGATCAATATCCAGATCGAGACGGGAAGGCCCAGAATGCTGCCCGAGCCCAGAAAGCCGAAACCTGTCGTACCGAGGTCCTCGCGCCCGACGAGGTTCGGAAAGGTCTGTCCATCAGAGGAGAGAAGTGCAAGACCACGCGCCACATAAAGCGTGCCGAGTGTGGCGATGAACGGCGCGACATTGAGTTTGGTAATGAGTAAGCCGTTGATGAAACCGACCGCGACACCGACTGCGAGCGTGATCAGCGATATTTCGATGACGTTAAAATAGATCGTATAGCCGATACCAAGATCGATGCCATAGATCAGCAATCCACCCGCGACCATGCCGCAAAGTCCGACGATGGAGCCGACCGAAAGGTCGATGCCACCCGTGATGATGACGAAGGTCATGCCCATGGCGAGAAAGGCGTTGAGCGCCACGTGTTTCGACATCAGGATGAGATTGGCGGTCGAAAGGAAATTGGGGGCTGCGAAAGCGAAAAAGATGAACACTGCAAAAAGTGCGATGAAGGTTCTCAGCTTCATAAGCGTGAGCAGAGCGTTGCCGCTTGAAAGGGCGGAGTTTGAAGCGGTCGTTGCGCTATTCGCGGTCATGACGCGAGTTCCCTGTTTTCTGAATTATTGTCCTGATGGGCAGGGCCATGGCCTTTGGCCGATGCGGCGATGATGTCAGCTTCGCTCACATGATCACGGTCAAAAATGGCAATCAGCTTTCCATTGCTCAAAACCGCGATACGGTCGGAGAGCGCCATCACTTCCTCAAGATCGGAGGTCGAAAAGAGAATGGAAAGCCCATCGGCCGCAAGCCTGCGCATGGTGCGAAACACATCGGCCTTGGCGCCCACATCGATGCCACGCGATGGCTCGTCCATCAGGAGAACCTTTGGATTGGTCATCAACGCCTTGCCGATCACCACCTTCTGCTGGTTGCCGCCCGACATGGAGGTGACTTCAAAATCGGGATTAGGCGCCTTGATCGAGAGGTCCTTGATGGCTTCCTCAATGGCCTGTTTTTCGCGTTTGGGCGCGATATGGAAAATATTCGCCAGCCTGTCGAGACTGGCGAGCGTCAGATTGCTGGCAATCGACAATATCTGCACAAGCCCCTCGCGCTGCCGGTCTTCCGGGATCAGTGCAAGACCATGGCGGATACGCCGTGTGGTGTCGCGCGCCTTGACCTCCTCGCCATCAATATAGATTTGTCCGCTCGAATGGCGATGCTGGCCGATGACGCATTCAAAAAACTCCGAGCGTCCCGCACCCATGAGGCCATATATGCCCAGCACCTCACCGGCGCGTACCGACAGTGACACATTATCGACCGCAAGTCCGCCGGTTGAACGCGGCAGGCTGATATTTTCGGCCCGAAACCGTTCGGCGCCGATCTTGTGCGTGACGGCTTTGGCAAAATCCTTGGCGTCCGAGCCGATCATCGAGCGCACGATCCATTGCGTATCGATATTCTTTATCTCTTCCTGTCCGGTGATTTTCCCGTCCCGCAGGACGGTGATATAATCGCCAATCCGCATCAGCTCTTCCAGCCGATGCGAAATATAGACGATGGCGACGCCCTGACTTTTCAGCTCCGCGATGACCTTGAACAGAATATCAACCTCGGCGGCGGAAAGCGCTGAAGTCGGTTCATCCATGATGAGAATGCGCGCGTCGAGCGAAATGGCCTTGGCGATCTCGACAAGCTGCTGCTGGCCGATCGGCAGGTCTGCGACGAGCGCCGTCGCATCGATGCCCGCATCCAGACGCTTGAGATACTCATTGGCCTTTTCGACCTGTGCCTTGTGATCGATGCCGCGAATGCCACGAATGATTTCGCGCGTTGCAAAAATGTTTTCCGCCACCGACATGTTGGAAAACAGATTGAGTTCCTGAAAGATCATGGCGATGCCGCGCTTTTGCGCGTCCGCCGGACTGTCAAAGGAAACGTCCTCGCCATCGAGCAGGATTTTACCCATGGTCGGGCGCTCGACACCGGCGATGATCTTCATCAGGGTCGATTTCCCGGCACCGTTTTCACCGACCAGAACATTCACCGATCCGCGGCGCAATTCGAGATTGGCGCGCTTGACGGCGACAATGCCGGAATAGACCTTGGAGACATCCTCAAGCTTGAGAACGATACTGTTTTTGCTGTCAATTTCGGGTTTCGCCACCATCGCTCATTTCTCCAGCGTAATGGCAACGGGGGTGACGAGCGGCAATTGCCCCTTATTGGGCAGCGGGAAAGCGCCTTCTGCCTTGAGCTTCATGCCCGCAAGCGCTTCACGCGGCAGTTTCAACAGCACTTCGTCATTGACGCGGGTGTTGAAGGATTTTCCGAATTGCGCCCATTCGATCTGGTTGCGGAATTCGTTGAAATTCACGAAATCGAGGCTGTCGCGAATTGCCGTTCCGCGTAGCGTCGGGCCGATCTGTACGCGTGCATCCGCCTCGCCGTCGCCATTGCTGTCTATATCGACATAGGCTGCGCGTGATTTGGTTTCGGCACCTACCACCACACCTTCGAGTTTTGCGGCAAATGTCCAGGGCGCATTGCCCTGTTTTTCGCGATGCCCGTATTTTTCGCCAGCCGCATCGGCATTCGCATTGGCCACCGTCATCACTTCATCGAGTGTGGCGGTTTTGGCTGCAAAATAAGGTTTGACCTTGGAATCCCATATATCGGCCACCGCACGATCCGGGTTGAAATTATCGCCGCGTGCCTGTGCGGCTTCTTCCGCTGTCGGCGTCTTGATGATCTTGCAGCCCGAAAGCGCAACACCGCAGATCAGCAGGGTAATGGAAGCTGATTTCAGCACAGACATGACATATCCTCGGCATGGAAAAGAGTGCCGGGAGCGTTTCGGGGCTCCCGGCGATGCTGTCGTTGCGGCTTAATCCTTCAGGGCGAAGGTTTCGAGCTTGTCCGCATTGTCTGGATTAATCAGAACGCAATCCATCAACTGCTTTTCTTCCGCCGGGCCCTTGCCGGTCTTGATATAGGCATCAGCCTGCTCGGCCGCCGTTTGCGCCTGCGCGTAAGCCGGCTGAAGCACGGTTGCCTTGATGCCGCCCGCCTTGATCGAGTCGCGCACATCGTTGGAGCCGTCAAAACCCACCACGATCACGTCCTTGCGGCCTGCCGCTTCAAGCGCTGCCCATGCGCCCATGGCCATGGTGTCGTTACCGGCGATCACGCCCTTGATATCGGGGTTGGCCTGCAAGATGCTCTGCATCTTGGTAAAGGCTTCCGGCTGGCTCCAGTTGGCCGACTGCTGGGCCACGAGCTTCAGATCGGGATAATCGTCGATCACATCGTGGTAGCCCTTGGAGCGGATACCGGCGTTCAGATCGGCTTCACGACAGAGAAGCTCGACATAATTGCCTTCTTCGCCCATCAGCTTGACGAATTCTTCCGCGCCAAGCTGTGCGCCCTGATAATTGTTGGAAACGATCTGCGAGACGGCAATGCCGGTCGCATTGATTTCACGGTCAATCAGGAAGGATGGAATTTTTGCGTCTTTTGCCTTTTGCACAGCGGCAATTGAGGCTTCCGATCCGGCATTGTCGAGAATGATCGCCTTGGCACCGCGCCCGATGGCCGTATCGACCAGCTGCGACTGCTTGTTGGCATCGTCATCATGCACAAGGATGAGTGTCTCATAGCCCAGTTCCTTGGCCTTGGCTTCAGCACCTACGGCTTCCGCCTTGAAGAACGGGTTGTCATGCGACGGGGTGATGATGGCGATCAGATCGGCCGCAAAAGCCGGGATGGCCGATCCTGCGGCCAGTGTGGCCGTGACGGCTGCAATCGCAAAGCCGCGCGCAATTGTCCTGCGTGTGAATTTCATGTTTTCCTCCCAAAAAGCCCCATTTCCCAAAGGGCGGTAAAAGGGGAGGGCTTTCGCCCTCCCGGTGAAATTTATGTGATACGACGGATGCTTTCGGCGATCTCCTCAGGCTCGAAAACATTTTTCCAGTCGTCGCGCATCAGTGCAGGAATGCCGAATTCGATGGCCTTGTTGCAGGCGTCAGAAAATACACCCTGTACTTCACCAAAGATGACCGCGCCCAGAACGTTCATATGACCGAGCAGGAAGTCACGGGCGGCTTCTTCCGGCACGCCGCGGCGCACGGTTTCATCCATGGCCTGCTTCATGACGACGAGAAGCGAGGCGGCAACGGTTTCCGACAGGCCCGGCTCCAGAATGGCGAGCTGCTCGACGGTCACACGGTGTGAGCGCATGACGGGTGCCCAGATGACCTTGGCGATTTCTTCACCCAGTGCATAGGCTTCTTCCGGGCCTTGCATGAGAGCGGAAACGATATGCTGCTTGGCGAAAAGACCGCCGAAATGGTCTTTCTTGGCCTGCATGTCGGTTTCGTCGTTGAAGATTGGCGGATGGCAGGGATGCGTTACGAAATAGGTGAGATCGGCGCGTTCCGGCAGGTGACCTGCAAAGGGAGCGGCTGCGTCAAGGGCTACGACCATCGTGCCGGGCTTCAATTTGTCGACGATGCTTGCCGCGACCTTGCCGATAATGGTGTCCGGGACCGCCAGAATGACGACTTCAGCGCCGTCCAGACCCTTGTCGGTATCGACCGTGTCGATGTTAAGGTCGTTCTTAAGGCGTGCCTTTCCGGCATCGCTGACTTCGATATGGCGTACGTCAAAGCGCGAACCCTGAAGATTCTTGGCAAGACGGTAGCCCATCTTGCCGCCTGCGCCGAACAGAGCAATAGATGTCATGGTTTTATTTCCTTCCCATGGTTTTGGTAGCTTAACTGGTATAACCAGTCAATGAGTATTCCAGGTCTTTAAGCGTGTTCTGATCGGTCGTGTTCAAAAACACGTTTTCATTTCCTGTTTTCGGGTCCTGTTTTCTGGATTTTCAGGCGGGCAAACCGTCCCTGATCTGGCTGAAATAGCTGTCGGAACCGACCTGTCCGCCCTTGAGCGCGATTTGCAGGCCATTGGTCGCGGCATAAGCACCATGCGCAGTACAAAGCGGAGAACCGGGCGTCTGCGGCAAGGGTAGAAGTGTGGTTAGCGCCTCGACATGGAGTTCGCGTAGCGCATGGCTGGATGTGTCGCCACCGGCAATGACCGCACGGCTAAGCTTTTCGCGCTCGACGAGGCTGCGCAAGATGATGCCGAGGCTGCGCGCCAGTTTGTGACGGCTGCCTGCGATCTTGTCGATTTCCGTGCCACGATCTGCCGAAGGGCCGAGAGCCGTATTGAGGATTACGCTATTGCCTTGCTGCAGCGCTTTCTGGCCTTGCGCAATGGCACTCTCGATTGTCTGGGCGCTGTTCTCGCCCAGAAGATCAAGCGGATTGAGATCGATGCCGGTAAAGCCGGAAGATGTGGCGTGGCGAATCTGGCGTTCTGTCGTGGGGGACACGCTGCCTGAAACAACCGCAATGCGCTCGGCCTTGCCCGGCAACGGAAATTGCTTTTTGGCACCGATCAGTCCCGCTTTCGCCCATGCGGCGAGAAGTGCATATTCAACACCCGATGAGCCGACAACAAACCAGCCTTGCTCGGGGCGCAGCCGCCAGAGCTGTTCACCAGCCTGCAACTGGCTCTCATGACTGTCAACATCGAACAGCAGCATTCCGTCTGCGTCTTTGGCAATCGCATCGACGCGTGTGGTGGCATCACTGGCTGCCAGCGTTGCCAGATCGGCAAGCAGGGTTTGAAGTTTTGTCTGTTCCGACAGATGCAGGCGCAGATCGGCTTCGTGCATCGGCGTGACCGGATGACGGCTCATCACCGGATGACGGTCGATGCGGTAAACCTCGCCTTGGTAGGCGGCAAAAAGATTGCCGAAAGACGTGTAGCGCTTGAGTTGGGGTGCTCCGACAATGAGCGGCACATAGGCCTGCTCGAAAATCGCTTTGCCGATTTCCACCGCCTTGCCGATATTGCCGACACGAGGGCTTGAATCAAACGTCGAGCAGACCTTGTAATGGGCAATCGACGCCTTGAGGCTCTTGAGCCATGCAAATGCTGGCGTCAGGTGTTCATCCATCCAGTCCGGCGTTTCACTGCGGCTGGTGCCTGCAAGCCCGATGGCCTTGCAATGGGCAAAGCGCGCCAGAAGCGCTTCATCGGGTACATTCATGAACAGGACCGTATCGACCCCGTGCGACGACAGGGCCTCCATCACATCGGTCGAGCCGGTAAGATCGTCGCCATAATAGGAAAGGAGAAGAGGATTGGACATTATTCGCTTCCTTTCCCGAATTTTGCGAGCGAGGCTGCGAGTTCCGGGTGATCGGCTGCATAGGTTTCAAGCGGAATATCGGCAACCGCCGCTTCCCATGCCTGTTGTACGGCGCGAACGCCCGCGGCCGGACCGCCGGGATGGCTGACGATACCGCCGCCACATAGATACAAAAGATCGGTGGTACGGCCTGTGCGCTGATAGGTTTCCGGTGCCTGTCCGCCCCATTGTCCGGAGCCTGCAACCGGCAGCGGGCAGTCGGACGGATCGAAAAATGGCGTGCTGACAGCCTTGAACGAATTGACGAAACTTTCGTCCGGTTCCCAATATTTGACGCGGATGCCGTTGATCTGGAACTGATCGACGCCCAGCAGCCGCCAGAACTGCTGGTAAACGCGAAAATCCATGCCTGCGCCCGGATTGCGGGTAAGGATATCCCAGCCATTGCGATGCGCGTGCAGCACGAGGCCGGAGCGCTTGCGCAAAAAGCTCATGCCGCCAAAACCGATGGAATTGATATTGACCACCGCGCAATTGCCGCCCGCTTCGAGCACGATATCGTGGTTGCGCATCATCTCGTCGGGATCGGCATGGGAAATGCCAAAGGCATACATGACCTTCTTGCCGGTCTTCTGCTCATGGTCGAGAATGCGTGGCATGATCGCTTCCACACGCTCTTTGAGCGGTGAATAGGCTGGCGACATCAGCTTTTCATCGTCCTTGATGAAATCGACGCCCGAGGAAATCAGTTCACCGACCAGATCCGCGGTTTCATGCGGGCGCAGACCGAGCGCCGGTTTGACGATGGTGCCGATGATCGGGCGCTTTTCAACGCCGGTCAGCTTGCGGCTGCCGGGAATGCCGAATTGCGGCCCCGGATGGGCATTGCGAAAGGCATCGGGCAGTTTCATGTCGACGACGCGAATGCCGGTCATGCCCTTGATCGAATAGACGCCGCCTATTGCAATGGTCATCAAAGCGGCGAGGTCCGTGCCGATGGCATCGAGCGGAAAGGCGATATCGACATCGGCGCGCCTGATCGGCCCATGTCCGGGCGCAAGCTCCGGCCATGCCGGAACACTCGCGTCTTCAAGCGGGCGGATTTCAAGCACGCGCGCCGCGACGCGCGCTTTGAGTTCTTCCGTTTCACCGGGAAGGGCAACGAATGTGCCTGTCGACTGATCGCTGGCGATCTTGGCGGCCATTTTTTCAATGCTGCCGGTCGTCTCGATGCGATAGGTCAAGCGGATAGTCATGGAATTGTCGTCGCTCACTGCCTGTGTTCCACCTTTGCCAGCTTGATCGCCTGGCACTTGATTTCACACGCCTCCCGTCCGAAAACCACTCCACAGTTTCCAGTCTGCGCATGATGCGCATGGCGTTTAAGTGCGAACTGGTATAATGAGTATTCCAATATCTGCAAGTGGAAAATTGTTGGCGCATCGATGAGAGTGTGGAGGATGGCTTTCATCGCGGGGCTTGAAGATGCATAAGGGAGAAAAGCGCATGAGCTGTGGAGTGCAATGATCAAGCCAAACGAACCTATCATTCGTCGCAAATTGTCGGACGAGGTTTTCGACCGGCTTGAAAACATGATCACGTCCGGCGAATTGACGCCGGGCGATGAAATGCCGTCCGAGCGTGTCCTGATGGAGCGTTTCGGGGTGGGACGCCCTGCGATTCGCGAGGCCATGCAGTCGCTGGCCAAGATGGGGCTGGTCAGCATTTCGCATGGCGAGCGCGCCAAGGTCTTGAAACTGACGGCGCGATCGATTTTCCAGCAGGTGGATCCGACCGCAAAAATCATGCTGGCGCAATCTATGGATACGCTGGAACATCTCAAAAGTGCGCGTATCTTTTTCGAGCGCGGTATCGCGCGTGAAGCTGCCGAAAAGGCCACTCCAAAGGATATTGCCGAATTGAGAGCGATCATCGCGCGCCAGCGTGATGCGCTGGGTGACGCCGATGCCTTCATTTCTGCCGATATGGAATTTCATATCCGTATTGCAAAGATTTCCGGCAATCCGATTTTTGTGGCGCTGAGCGAAGCCCTGCTTGCGTGGTTACGCGAATATCACACGCATATGCTGATATGGACCGGCAAGGAAAAATTCACCCTCGTTGAGCATGAAGAGATCGTCGAACATCTTGAGGCCAATCATGCCGATGCGGCGGAAGCAGCCATGCTCAGGCATCTGGAACGTTCGCGTGCGCTTTATGTCAAGTGAGCCGCAATCGCTCCCGCCCTGCTGATACAGCAAGGCGGGATGAGTGATCAGGCGGCGGAACGCAGGCTTTTCGCGGCCGTGACCATATTGATGAGGGCAGGGCGTACCTCTTCCCATTTGCGTGTTTTCAGGCCGCAATCAGGATTGACCCAGAGCTGGCGGTCCGAAAGGCGTTGCCGCGCGAGATTGAGCAGATCGGTCATCTCCCGCACATCGGGCACACGTGGCGAGTGGATATCGTAAACACCCGGTCCGATTTCGTTGGGGTAGTGGAACGATTTGAACGCATCGAGCAGTTCCATACGCGAACGCGAGGTTTCAATAGAAATGACATCGGCATCCATCTGCGCAATGGAGTCTATAATGTCATTGAATTCCGAATAGCACATATGGGTGTGAATCTGCGTTGCATCCCCCACGCCGCTGGACGAAATGCGGAAACATTCTACCGCCCAATCGAGATAGGTTTTCCATTCGGAGCGGCGTAGCGGCAGCCCTTCACGCAAGGCGGCTTCATCGATCTGGATGATGGCCGCACCGGCTGCTTCCAGATCCTTGACCTCATCGCGTATCGCAAAGGCAATCTGCCTACAGGTCTGGGCACGCGGAATGTCATCACGCACAAATGACCAGTTGAGGATAG
This sequence comes from Hyphomicrobiales bacterium, assembly GCA_015654965.1. Taxonomy (GTDB): domain Bacteria; phylum Pseudomonadota; class Alphaproteobacteria; order Rhizobiales; family Rhizobiaceae; genus Brucella. Next base: position 2,899 of record JAATGD010000087.1, on the reverse strand, counting down.
TGACAGGGCCGGTCAACATGCCTTTGACGGGGCGTTGCGTCAGGGATTGGGCATATTGCCACCACGCGACCGTCATGGGTTGAGGGCGGGACACATCACCGAAAATAATGGGTGGGCGCACATAGCGTGAGCCATAGCTTTGCACCCATGCATGTCTGGTGAAAGCAAAGCCCGACAGTTTTTCGCCAAAATATTGCACCATGTCATTGCGTTCAAACTCGCCATGCACCAGCACATCAAGATCGATTTCTTCCTGCCAGCGAATAGCGGCTTGCGTTTCCTGACGGATGAACGCTTCGTATGCGTTGCCGTCGATTTCCTTCTTGCCATATGCGGCGCGGGCTTTTCGCACATCAGCCGTTTGCGGGAAGGACCCGATCGTGGTGGTGGGAAATGCGGGCAGGTTCAGTTTTGCGACCTGAATTGCTTGCCGTACGGCGAAAGCACTGCCACGCCTTATCAAGGCGCGGTTGATCGTGGCTGTGCGCTCTTCGACTGTTGCATCATGCACCTTGGGCGAGGTCCTCCGGTTTTCGATAGCCGCTGTTGCGGCTTTCAGTTGCGGCAGAACCGTGCTTTTACCGAAAGCAAACGCCTGTCCCAGAATAGCCAGTTCGTCATATTTTTGCGTGGCAAAGGCGAGCCAGCTTTTAAGGTCAGGGTCGAGATCGGTTTCAAGCGCAAGGTCGATCGGCACATGTATGAGCGAGCAGGATGATGCGATTTCGACGGCCTGCGGTCCGCGCTGCTCGATGATCGGCTGGACATGATCGATGATCGACACAAGATCGGCGCGCCAGATATTGCGCCCGTCGATCACACCAAGCGACAGAACCTGTTCGGGGCGAAGTTTTGCGCAGACTTCGGCAAGTTGCCCGGGGCCTCTGACAAGGTCTATATGCAAGCCCGCGACAGGCAGGGATGTTGCCACATCAAGATTGCCGCCAAGCGCGCCAAAATAGCTCGTCAGCATGAGTTTGAGGCCGGAAATATCCGTCAGTTGCTTGTAAGCCAGTTCAAATGCGGCGCGTTCATTGGCAATGAGATCGAGAACGAGAGCAGGCTCATCGATCTGCACCCAGTCAGCACCGGCCTTTTCCAGTTGTTGCAGCAGCTCTGCATAAACCGGCAATAGTCTTGGCAGGAGCGAGATGGGATTGAAGCCCTCGGAGGTGGATTTCGCCAGTTTGAGGAAGGTGATGGGGCCGAGAAGCACAGGACGGGTATGAATGCCAAGCGCCTTGGCTTCGAGAAAATGCTCGATGATCTTTGTGCTCGAGAGGCTGAATTGCTGGTCATCATCGAGTTCCGGCACCATGTAATGATAATTGGTGTCGAACCATTTTGTCATTTCAAGCGCTGTGACGCCCGTTGAAGGCTGGTTCTGATCGTGATGCGCATGCCCGCAGGATGTATCCTCCCCCTGACTGCCACGGGCCATAGCAAAATAGGTATCGAGCGAAATGTCTCCGCCCGTCCAGCCGTAACGGGCCGGAATGGCGCCCACCATGATCGCTGTATCAAGGACGTGATCGTAAAGCGAAAAATCGTTCGATGGAATGCGTGTGATGCCGCGTTCTTTCTGCGCAAGCCAGTGCGTGGCCCTGAGTTCCTTTGCCGTTGCAAGAAGCTCTGTTGCAGAGGTCTTGCCGGACCAGTAGGATTCAAGCGCGAATTTCAGCTCGCGACGACGGCCTATGCGCGGCACACCCAAAGTGGCGGTTGCAATGGTGGTGTTAGACATGACTTTACCCCGATCAAGGTTGCAGCGAGGTCACGATCATGCATACAGGCAAAATCCCGCTAAAAAGCGGCCATGACTGCGGCACATCGGGACACCCCGCCCGTGGACATATGTGATCATGGCAGGTCTCCTGGCTTGCGGGTCATGGCCTCCATTCGCCTTCCCGGGTCATCCCAGTGGCTGATATGAATTTCGGCTCGCCGCTCACAGTTGCGGGGGCAGCTCCGGCTTTACTTTCCAGCGCACCGGCTTCCCTCTTAGCTTCATTGGTTGAAACAGCCTTTGAAGAACCACGACGAGGTCAATCTGGCTGATGTGTGAGCAATTGTCAATAAGACATAAAGGAATGTTTATGTCTTTAAGTCATTTGTTTTTAGGGCAATGAAATTTCCATTCTGTCGTGGAATCACGGCTTGAGAGATGGAAAAGACGCATTTGGGCGGCGTTCCAGCTTCTTTTTGCAGCAATCATGCATCAAAAATTAGCAAATAATTTCTTGAGGTTGATCCGGTTGGTATTCGCTTCACGCTCTCGTAATTACGAAATGTATTGACTAATTACACTTCGTTAACCACAGTTTGTTTCAATATGTAACATATGGTTACATTTCTTGATCAGCGAGCGAGGTGAAGGCTTGAAAGGAACCCGGCAGATTAAACATCATTCCCGAGATATTCGGGAAAAATCTGCCGTTGCCCGGATGACGTCATTCTGGGGGCTTATGCGCGCCTATTGGGTATCGGATCGCTGGAAGGAAGCCTGGGGACTGACCATCGCCATTTTTGTGCTGACAGCCATTGTCAGCAAGACGACGGTCTGGGTTGCGGAAGCATCCGGCCTGATGATGAACTCCATCGTTAACATCAATACGGCTCCCTTGCAAAACCCGCTTCTGGCCGTCGCTTCCAGCGCTGGTATGCTCATTTTGTTGATGTTGGCCAAGGATGTGATGCTGGTTGGTTCCCGCCATTTCCTGTCAACGACCCTGCACCGCAAATGGCGAAAATGGCTGAACGACCAGTTTTCCAACGCATTATTGGATAGCAGGCATAGCCATTTTCATCTGCAACAGGGGCGGGGTGACGACCACGTCGACAATGTCGATCAACGCCTTCAGGAATCGGTCAAAGGCATGACCGGCGGTGCCATTGGCCT
>JAATGD010000418.1 GCA_015654965.1 Hyphomicrobiales bacterium | reverse complement strand
TGAAGGGTGCGATGCTCGCCCGCATTGCCGATCCCAACACGATGAATGTCACCGTATCAGTCCGCGTGGAAGAAGAACTCGTTCCGGTGATCGGCATGAATTTGAAGCGTATCGACAATGCGGCGGTCGGCAGCATCGCCAAGAACTGATCAAACGCCCGTCTCACGCCACCAGCCCGCATCCGTGCGGGCTTTTTTAATGTCGGTCGTGGATATTTTATCAAGCCATTCGCCAACCGAATGCCCCGCAATGACAAGCGCTGGCGCAATATCGTGGAGCGGTACGAGCACGAAAGCCCGCTCCTGAATACGCGGATGCGGCAATTCCAGCTCCGGCGTTGAAAAGGTCATTGCTTGACCTGCTGCATCCTGCATGACCAGAATATCGATATCGATAATGCGCGGCCCCCATCGCTCTGCCCGCACGCGCTTCAACGAGCGCTCGACCTCAAGACAGGTGGCAATCAGATCCAAAGGCTCAAGCGACGTCTCCACTTGCGCGCAGGCATTGTGAAACCATGCCTGATCCGTCTTGCCCCATGGCGGCGTGCGATAGACATGCGAGACAGCGGTGACAGCACTATCAGGCCGCGCATCGAACATGCGCAACGCCCGCGCCATGGACATGACGGGGTCATCGATATTGCCCCCCAGCCCGAGAAAGGCACGATAAGGAAACGCGGCATTGCTCATTGCGAGGCTCACTGCGGGTGAACCACCGTGACTTCGACATGGTCGAGAACGCCCGCCACCGGCGCGTTGGGCTTGCGAATGGTGATCTCGGCGCGTTTGATCTGCGGAAAGCGCTTCGTCAAGGCTTTGGCGACATCCAGCGCCAGCGTTTCAATCAGGTAGCGCTGGCGGCCGGTAATGATTTCCTCGATCACCGCAAAGGCAATGCCATAATGGACTGTTCCCTCGATGTCGTCGCTTTCCAGCGCATTGCCGGGATCGACATCCAGAATGGCATCGACGTAAAAACGCTGACCAAGCTTGTGCTCCTCATCGAACACCCCATGATGCGCGAAAAACGCGCAATTCATAATGCGGATCGTGTACACGGCTTTTACTTTCTCAATGCGCTGCGTGATCTTGCAGGCTGTTTTGGCTGGCTTTCACTTGCAGGATAGCATCGGCAACCGCAAGTGCATCCCTGTTGAAAGCGACATTATGAACCCGGAAGATGTCGGCACCGGCAAGGCGGAGCGCAACGGAGGTGGCAGCCGTTCCGACATCACGTCCGAGTGGATCGCTTTGGCCGGTCAGGGCGCCGACAAAGCGTTTGCGCGATGTGCCGACCAGCCATGGATAGGAACCAAGGCGCTGCAATTCATCCATGCGCCCCAACAGCACCAGATCCTCATCGGGAGTCCTGCCAAAGCCAAAACCCGGATCGAGGACGATTTTTGAGGATTCGATCCCCGCACTTTCAGCAATCTCAAGGGAACGGGTGAGAAAAGAAAACCGGTCGGCAATCGGGTCCGCCTCGATTTCACGCTCGCGTGTCGTGTGCATGATCACAAGTCCGGCTCCGGTCTGGCGCGCAACATCGGCTATGGCCGGTTCGCGCTGCAAACCCCACACATCATTGACGATATGCGCGCCCGCCTCCACCGCCTTCAAAGCGGTTGCGGCGCGATAGGTATCAACCGATATGATACAGCCATAACGCTCTGCGAGTGCTGAAATCACTGGAACAACGCGTGCAGTCTCGGTTTCCCCATCGACCGGATCAGCACCCGGGCGCGTTGATTCCCCGCCGACATCGATGATCGACGCTCCCTCATCTAGCATCCGGCCCGCAGCATAGAGCGCCTTTTCCAGATCATTGTGATGCCCGCCATCGGAAAAGGAATCCGGTGTGACATTCAGAATGCCCATGATCATGGCTTTACGCCCCAGTTCGAGCACGCGTCCATGCGCCAGATACCAGCTTTTCGTCATTGCACGCTTTCCGATCCATTTCCGCAGAGGACTGTTTTACGACCAAAGGGCTTGAATATGATTTCAAGTGCGGTGTTATAGTTATCTTGACGTTTGCATGCCATGGTGCCGTTTGTAAAAATACGTTTATTCGCGTGCGATAAAAAGGTTTCAGGATATGGTTTTCAGAAAAGCGATTTTGGCCCGAGGCGCGATTCTTGGCGCAACTCTGACCGCAGTTCTGGCTATTGTCCCCACGCAGGCCGATGCGGCCTCGATTTTCCGTCAGTATAAATATTATACCATCCATGGCAGGACAGCCGCCCAGCTTGACAAGGCGCTGTCGCGAAAAGGCCCGTTTCTGAAGAAAACCGGACAACACCATCCCGGTGCCGCCGAAATCCGTTTTGACGCCAAGGTCCGTTATGGCCACGCCCCCGGCAAGGCCTGCAAGGTGCAGGATGTCTATGTCAATGTTCATGCGAAAGTCGCCCTGCCCCGCTGGGCGGAACGGCGCAAGGCATCACCGGAACTGGCGATGGTCTGGGATACGCTATCGGCAGATATCCGCCGTCACGAAGAAAGCCATATTGTGATTGCGCGTAGTCACGCCAGTGAAATGGAACGCCAGATCAGGGCCTTGCGTTCGCGGCCCGATTGCGCCGCCTTGCGCGTCGATATCGACAAGATCACCACGCGCCTCATGGAAGCCCATGACAAGGAGCAACAACGCTTCGACCGCGTGGAAACCCTTAATTTTGAAAAGCGTTTCGAGCGCCTGCTGACCTATCGGCTGGAAAAATATTATAATTAAAAGCGCAAGGCCGATTATGGTTTCAGGCGCTTGCGGATAGCCTGCGTCATGAGTGCTGCCTCGTGAAAGCCCGAAACCAGCAGCCTTAACTTGCCGGGATAAAAACAGGCATCGCCAATCGCATGGATGCCGGCTTGCGAGGTGGCGAAACTGTCAGGGGCGACGGTGATACCATTGCGCGTCCGCTCCACATCAAGCCCCTGCAACGGGTCAGGCCGCACAAGCTGGTCATTGTCGCCGAAAGCGCCAAGCCCTGTTGCAACCACCACGCTGTCGATACCCTTGAACGGTTTATCATTGGCCCAAAGCGTGAAGCCGTCATGACGCTCAATGCGCGTGACCGCATGTTCATAATGAAAGATTGGAGCATAAGGCTCAATCTGCTGCATGAGGCGTTGCGTAAGCTCCTCGCCCATGATTTGCGGAAATCCTGCAACATCATAGATGGGTTTGTCAGGATAGAAGGCCAGACATTGTCCGCCCGCCTGCCCGCGCGTATCGAACAAGTGGCACCGAAAGCCGAAAAGCCCAAGCTGGAAAACAGCAAAAAGCGCCACCGGCCCTGCGCCGACAATAGCTATAGTGGGGACTACGGCGGCTTTCTGCTCCATGTTCTTCATCCGGGCTTATATGCTGATTGTCTTAATTCTGGCGTTCCGGCACATGGACGACAAGCCCGTCCAGCGCATCGGTAACACGCATCTGACAGGAAAGACGCGAAGTGGGCTGCACCTCATAGGCAAAGTCGATCATGTCTTCTTCCATCGGTTCCGGTCCCCCGACCATCTCCATCCAGTCCTCATCCACATAGACATGGCAGGTCGCGCAGGCGCAGGCGCCGCCGCATTCCGCATCGATCCCCGGAATGCCGTTGCGCACGGCGGCTTCCATGACACTTGAACCATTATCGGCATCGATTTCAGTCCGCGTCCCGCCATCAGCCGATACGAATATGATTTTCGTCATTTTAATTCCTTGAGGGGCAAGCAACGGACGCAAGGCAGGACATGTTGCCTGCTGCGCCGGATCGTCTATCCTGAATTCTTGCCAAGGCAAATATGGCCTTCTTTGCTTCGTTTCAACTCCAGCCCTGGCTCCACCTGAAACTGCGCCAATTTGCCCTGCCCGATTTGCCCTTCAATGAACGGTTCACACGTAATCGACCCTAACAAGACATTAATATAATAGTTTTCCTGTAAAACTTAACCTTGTCTAGGAGGCGTTTTGCATCATATGATATCAAAGGTGAGGAAAAAGACCGAAGTGCGGCCCCGGTTTTTATCGCGCATAGATTGAACGGAAAATAATAATACACGCTTTACGTTCATGACCGTTAACAATTTAGGCAATCATGGCTAAAATAAGTTTTTGACTCAAATCATTCTCCACAACCCGAAAATCGTTATAACCATAAGTAAAATATAGTTTTTTGAAAATTCCCGGCATTTGCGTTAACCTTGTATTTAAAGATTTAGCAATCTGCAACATACGCATATTTCCTTAACGCATCTTAACCGCTACGATGCGGATTGGCGGAGAATGTATGGGTACGTCCCTCGATGGGATGACCGTCATGGTAATGAGTACGAGGTAGGCAAAACGATGGCTTCCATATCCAAGGCACAAAAGCTCGACCTTGAGGTTGAAAAGGCACTGGAACAGGCGCTCGACATTGATTTCGGGGATCATCCCGAAATTGACATTGATTTTGGCGCTCTAGATGACAGCCTGCTGGTCGACGGACTGGAAGAACAGATTTCACGTGCAACCGACGAACTGCTCGCCGAGCAGAACAACGCGGCGGAAACACCCACGAAGATGGTGGAGGTCGCTGACAACAAGGTTGAAACCATCAATACGGTCGCTGCTATTATAACACCAGCAGCGCCACCGCTTCCGCCTGCGGTCAAAGCCGCCTCTTCTGCCGCAAAAGTCGTTGCCGCGGCGGCGGAAAAACCTGTAAAAACAAAAAAGCCCGAAGCGGAATCCCCAGAAGTCATTGCAACCTCGGCGGCGGCACCAGTCGGTGCGGGCCCGGCAACCTTCAAGCCCGCTAACGACGACACACGCAACCAGCGCAGCATTGCCGCCGCACCACGCCGCGTCATTGAACGCTCATCCATGCTTTACAAGACAACGACCGCTATCAGCGTGCTTTGGGCCGCCGGCGGCATTGCGATTAGCAGGGCGATCGATCCGGGTGTGTTCTCCGGCCTGGATGCGACCGTGAATTTCTTTTCTTCCCCCGCAGGCATCGGGGTCACGGCGGCGACACTTCTCCCCATCGCCATGTTCTGGGGGTTTGCGCACCTTGTAAAGCGCGCGCAGGAGATGCAGCTTGCCGCGCGCAGCATGTCGGAAGCAGCATTGCAGCTTCTCCAGCCGGAATCCATTTCCAGTGACCGCGTTTCCAGTATCGGGCAGGCCGTACGTCGCGAAGTTGCAGCCATGAACGAAGGTATCGAGCGCACATTGGCACGCGCTGTCGAGCTGGAAACGCTCGTGCAGTCCGAGGTCAACCAGCTTGAGCGTTCCTATAGCGACAACGAAGCCCGCATCCGGGCGCTGGTCAGCGAGTTGAGCAATGAGCGCAACGCCGTCGTCAGCCATGCCGAACAAGTCCATTCTTCGATTTCAGGCGCGCATGAACATCTCAGGGATGAATTGTCGAACATTCCCGTCATCATCAGCGAAAATGTGGCTTCCGCTTCCCAGCAATTGAAAGCCTTGCTGCATGAATCCGGCGAACGCCTGACCGGCAGCATTCAGGAAAGCAGCAAATCCATCGCTCAATCCATCGATGCGCGCACGGACGATATCAATGCGCGGATCAACACATCGGGTGAAGCCTTTGCTTCGCTGCTCGATACGCGGATTGCAGCCTTTGACGAGCAGTCGCGCAAGACCACTGACAGCTTTGCCTCGGCGATCGAGGAACGCACTGCCGGCATTGCCGAACTGTTTGGCGATGGCACCGAGACCATGGTCAACAAATTCGATAGCCGCATCACCAGCATTCACGACACGCTCGAGAAGCGCAGTCATGCGCTCCTGTCGGAATTTGAAGCCCGTGCCAAGGCGCTCGACAACAGCACCGAAAAGCTCAACGCGGCGCTGGAAACCCGTTCGCGCCAGATCAATGAAAACCTCATCGCCCGCACCCGCGAGATTGCCGATACCTTCACGAGCGGTCGTGTTGCGCTCAATTCGGTGCTGGATGAGACGAAGACCAAAATCGGTGTTGACCTGCATGCGCTTGGCGAAAGTGTGGGCGAAATCCTGGGTAAAAAGACACAAGCCTTTGCAGACAGGATCGCGGAAAGCCGTGAGACACTGGCCCATTCGCTGGAAAGCGAATCCAAGCGTGTCAGCGATGCAATCAATGATCATTCCGATACGTTGACGGTCCATAGCGACAATATCCGTCATGCCGTGAGCGCAAGCACGACGGCGCTCAATTCGGTTGCCGACACCCATGCGGAAATCCTTGCGGAACGCACAGCGGCACTCCAGCAGGCGATGTCCGATCACGCGTCGCTTCTGGAAACCAGCTTTGGCGACCACAGCCGTTCGCTGGAAGAGCGCGCGCTTTCCCTGCATGAATCCATCCGCAGCAGTCAGGATACGCTTGCGCAATTGCTCGATGACCGTGCCGCAGCCATGCGCAATAATCTCACGGACAACCACGAGAGCCTTGCGCGTACGTTCGACGAAAAGGCGGATATGCTCAATACATTGATCGCCGACCACCAGAACAC
>JAATGD010000295.1 GCA_015654965.1 Hyphomicrobiales bacterium | reverse complement strand
TCTTTTGCAGCGTGATCTGGTGGATGACAGCGATCGCTATACGACCCTTGCCGGTTATGCACTCTGGCATCTCGGCCATCTGCCGGTGGGGGGCGAAAGTTTTGTTGCCGACGGGTTTGAATTCACTGTCGAAACCATGGAAGGACGTCACGTGGAAAAGGTCCGAATCCGCCCCATGACCGACTATGAGGTGTGATGAGGTATAATTTTGCGGGCAATGACACATTGTTCGCAAAATATTTCACTCTGTTAACCTTCACAAAATAAGTTGGTTATTGACTTCGACACAGAAGCCTTCAAAATTAACACATCGTTCATTGTTACGACAATGTTGAGGTGAGACGCGGGAATGCGGATAGGAGGCTTGGCGTGATACGTAACTTGCAATCGCTGACTGACAGACTGAAGGCTGCCCTGACGCGTGTAGCCACGTTTCTGGCCCAGCCATGGCGGGAGATGCGGCTGAATGCCGAAGAGATTGCCGCGCGACGTCGCAATCGACTGGAGCAGGGTGAACACAATTTCTTGTGGTGCTGGCAGCATCGGGGTTTTTGGTAATTGTTATTGCATTTATGCAGACTTGAAGGGCCGGAACGTTTCGTTTCCGGCCTTTTCTTATGGGCGACATTTTTCTAATGAAGCGCATGGGGTGAGAATAAATTTGCCATGGATTTTCTCCGCTTAGGCTGGTGTTTCAATTCCGGCTTGAAAAGTAGTTTATATATTTAAATCAATGATTTAGGTTGATTTCGGGCGCGCTTTCGCTAGATTTGAATTCTAATTTTGTGTCAAACATTGTTGCTTTGCGCATGGAAAGCGGCGGGGAAGGGTCTTATGCGGAAAATTATTCTATATGCAGCGCTGGCGCTGGGTGTCGGTGTGGCGCCAGTGAAGGCGGATGAGCCAAAGGAAATTCTCAATGTTTCCTACGATATTGCGCGTGAGCTTTACGAGCAGGTCAACAAGGCTTTTGTCGCCGACTGGAAAGCCAAGACCGGTGATGATCTGACCGTCAACCAGTCGCATGCCGGCTCTTCCAAGCAGGCGCGGTCCATTCTGGAAGGTCTGGAAGCCGATGTCGTGACCTTCAATCAGGTGACGGATGTGCAGGTTCTGCACGACAAGGGCAATCTCATTCCGGCGGACTGGCAGACACGTCTGCCCAATAATTCCTCGCCTTATTATTCGTTTCCCGCCTTCCTCGTGCGCGCGGGCAATCCCAAGGGCATCAAGAACTGGGACGATCTGGCGCGTGATGACGTGAAGGTCATTTTCCCCAATCCCAAGACATCCGGCAATGCGCGCTATACCTATCTGGCGGCAACCGCCTATGCGCGGGAAGCTTTCAATGGCGATGACGCCAAGGTGCGTGAATTCATCGGCAAGATTTTCAAGAATGTGCCGGTTTTCGATACGGGCGGACGTGGCGCGACCACGACTTTTGCCGAGCGCGGTATTGGCGATGTGCTGATTACGTTCGAGGCCGAAACGCGAGGCACGCAAAAACAGCTTGGCGCGGATAAATATGATGTCGTGGTACCGGAAGTGAGCCTTCTGGCGGAATTCCCGGTCACGGTGGTTGATAAGGTCGTCGACAAGCGCGGCTCGCGCAAGATTGCCGAAAGCTATCTGCAATATCTCTACACGCCGGAAGGGCAGGAAATTCTGGCGCAGAATTTCAACCGCGTGCATGACAAGGCTGTGATCGAGAAGCACAAGGATATCTATCCTGACGTGCGCCTTGTGAGCGTCGAAGACGTGTTTGGCGGCTGGGGCAAGGTGCAGAAAGAGCATTTTGCCGAAGGCGCAGTTCTTGATCAGCTTTTCACAGGCAAGTAAGCTGTTTATAAAAGGCGCAAGCATCAGGCTTGCGCCGCTTTCTGTGGAATGATTTCGTGTCGCTTATCAGTTTGAAACGCAGTTCGGTGCTGCCGGGATTCGGCCTGACGCTGGGCTGTACCTTGCTTTATCTGACGGTGATCGTTGCCCTGCCGCTTCTTGCCATGATCCTGAAAACCGCAAGCCTTGGCTTTGGCGATTTCTGGGCCATTGTCAGTTCGGAGCGGGCGCTTGCGACCTATCGCATTACGCTGAGTGCTGCGGCTGTGGCGACCGTGCTCAACGGCTTGTTCGGGCTTTTGCTGGCATGGGTTCTGACGCGCTATGATTTTCCCGGCAAGCGCCTGATCGATGCCGCAGTCGATCTGCCTTTTGCCCTGCCAACCGCGATTGCGGGTCTGGCACTGGTCACACTTTTTGCGCCCAATGGCTGGATCGGGCAATTTCTGGAACCGCTTGGCATCAAGGTCGCCTATGCGCCGCTTGGCATTGCCATCGCCATGTTCTTCACCAGCATCCCCTTTGTCATCCGCAGCGTGCAGCCGGTGCTTGAGGATATGAGCGCGGATGTGGAAGAGGCGGCCCGCAGCCTTGGCGCAACGCCATGGCAGGTTTTTACCCATATCATCTGGCCGACCATTTTCCCCGCTTTTCTGGCCGGTGCCTCGCTGTCTTTTGCACGTTCTCTCGGCGAATTCGGCTCGATCGTGTTCATTTCCGGCAATCTACCCTTCGAGACGGAAGTGACATCGCTTCTGGTTTTCATCCGGCTTGATGAATATGATTATCCGGCCGCTGCCGCCCTGGCATTCGTCATGCTCTTTGCAGCCTTTGTCATGCTCCTTATCACCAACCTTATTCAGGCAAGGCAGCTTCGTTATGCAGAGCGTTAGCATAAACGCGCCCGGCGGCGCTCGCCGCCTGCTGATCGGGCTTGCGGCGGTCTTGTCTCTCCTGTGTCTTGGCTTGCCGCTGGCTTTCATCTTTTCCTATGCTTTGAGCAAGGGCGCGGGAGCGTTTTTCAGCGAAATCCTCAAGCCAGATACGTTGCATGCGATCTGGCTGACGGTGCTGACGGCCATTGTCGTGGTGCCGATCAATATGGCTTTCGGCGTGTGTGTCGCGTGGCTCGTGACGAAATTCCGCTTTCCGGGTCGTCGCCTGCTGATCACCTTTGTCGAGATTCCCTTTTCCGTCTCGCCTATCGTTGCTGGTGTGACCTATCTGTTTCTTTACGGTTCGCAAGGCCTGCTCGGGCCGTTGCTCGAAAGCTACGACATCAAGATCATGTTCACTATTCCGGCGATCTTTCTGGTCAGCCTGTTCGTGACCTCGCCTTTCGTGGCGCGTGAATTGATCCCGCTTATGGAAGTGCAGGGGAGCGACGAGGAAGAAGCCGCGCTCACCCTTGGAGCGAATGCATGGCAGACATTCTTCTACGTGACGCTGCCCAATATCAAATGGGCGCTGCTTTATGGCGCGGTTCTGTGCAATGCGCGTGTGATGGGTGAGTTCGGCGCGACATCGGTGGTGTCGGGTGCCATTCGTGGCAAGACCAATACATTGCCATTACAGGTCGAATTGCTTTTCAACGATTACAATGTGGCAGGGGCTTTTGCCGCAGCCTCCACGCTGGCCTTGATCGCGCTTGTGACGCTGGTCCTCAAATTCCTGCTGGAACGCAGGCAACATATATAAAACCGCCCGTGTTTGCACACGGGCGGGTGATGATTTGAAAATTTTTTAAAAATCAGGCTGCTCTGGAAAGCGTCTGCGGAACGATATCGCGTTGAAGCGATGCGGCCAGAATTGCGCCTTCCGGCCAGCGGCTGAAACCGCTATCCACATTGATGTGACCGGCATGGCCAAGATCGACAAAGCCCGAACCCCAGACATGGGAAAGCGCTTCCGCCTTGGCGAAGCTCATATAATCGTCATTGCGGCTGGCAACGACAATCGACGGAAAACCGAGTTCCTCACGCGGCAGAGGGGCAAAGCTCGCAAAGCGCTCGTCCTTCTTGGCCATTGTGTCCACATCGGCAGGCGCAACCAGAAGAGCACCCGCAACATGGGCGGCAGAAGGGCGGCTTGCGAGATGGGTCACCAGTATACAGCCGAGGCTATGGGCAACCAGAACCGCACCGGGGTTTTCGGCGAGTTGTGCTTCGAGCGCGTGCATCCAGTCGGATAGCACCGGATAATGCCAGTCGTCTTGTTCGACCAGTAATGCTGACGGATCGTCATGCAACCATTGGCGCTGCCAGTGGCCTGCTTCCGATCCCTTATAACCGGGGATGAGTAATGTCGCAGGCATGTGTTGGTTCCTTTTGGAATGAGCCTTGGGAGGGCGTTTTGACCCCACATTCTTGCCCGTCTGGCAGTGATGTGAAATCTATTCCAAGATAGGCGGTAAAAATCGCCATTTTAAGGAACAAAAATTCAAATTATGGCTGAAGATAGGAAATTTTCGCTTCGGAAAAGAGGCATCATTCTTTCTGTTTTTCGTTCCAGCGCAGCAAGAACTGCGATTTCTCGAAAACCAGCACGACGATCAGCGACATTGCGAAAGGAATGAGCAGGTAAAGCAGGCGGAAGACGATCAGGGCTGCCAGCACATCGGCCTGATCCATATCCGGCAATCCCGTGAGGAAAACCAGTTCCAGAACGCCTAGCCCGCCGGGAGCATGCGAGATGAGGGCCGCCGAAAAGGACACCAGAAAAATGCCCAGTATAATCAGAAAGCCGGGGTTGCCTGCTTCAGGCAGCGCGAAATAGATGATACCTGCCGCACCGATCAGTTCCACGGGGGCGACGATCAATTGCTGGAACACCACCGGCAGGCGTGGATATTCGAGACGAAACTTGCCGATTTGCAGCGGCCGCAATTGCAGCCAGCTTCCAAAGATATAAAGCAGGACCACGGCCAGCATGATGAGCGCGATCACGATGGCAACAGTGGGGGTCAGTTCCTCGTTGAAGCGCATGAGGATATGCGGCTCCAGGAGCAGGACGGCGCTCGACGTGAGGATGACGCCCAGAATGAAGGTGAAGGAGCAGAAGGCGATCAGGACCGCGATTTCGCTTCCGGGCATGCCTTGCGATGAATAGGCGCGATAGCGCACCACGGCACCCGATACCACGGATGCGCCGATATTGTGCGACAGGGCATAGGTGGTGAAAGAGCAGAGCGCGATGAAGAGCCATGAAATCTTGCGCCGCAGATGCAAAAGCGCAATGCGGTCGTAGCCAGCCAGTGACGAGTAGGCGAGAAGGGCGGACGCACTTGCCAGCACCCAGTGATGCGCACGGATGGCCGCGAGGCTGTCGATCACGTCATCAAGCGAAATGCTGCGCAATTCGCGATAGAGAAGCCAGACTGAAACGCCCACAGCGCAAATACCGATGACCGGCCAGATATAGTCTTTTGCTTTCATCAGCCCGCCACTTCCCCCTGTCGTGCCATATCGTCTGTCCCCTTTGAACTTGCTTGATGATTGTCGGCCTGATGATCGTCGTTTTGTGTATCGGGTTTGCTCACCCCGATTGCCCTGGCCATGGCGGTTGCAATTTCCTCTTCACTGAGAATGACCGCGGTCGCGCCCAGTTCCGAAAGATATTGCGCCTCGGCTGTCGAACCTGCCTGTGCGACAATGTGAATGGCAGAGTTGGCAGCATGCGCCAGCGCTGTCGCGCGTCCCGCCTCGAAAGCATTGGAAATGGTGATGACCATATTTCTTGCCAGCGCTGGATTGGCTGCATTCAATATTTCAGTATCGGACGCATTGCCTGCAATAGCCTCGACACCTTTTTCGCGCAATGTGGTGCAGAGCTTTAGCGAATCGTCGATGACCAGAAAGGGCTTGCCTTGCTGCTGCAAGCCCTCAACCAGCCTTTTGCCAATGGGGCTATAGCCGAGAATGATCGTATGATCGCGCAATGCTGTCTGCGGCAACGGTTCGGGTTCGGAAATATCGATGGCAGCGTCAGGTTCGCTTTCCTGCGTCTTCTCACCTTTGCTGCGTTTTTCAATCCATGGGCGGATGCGTTCGGCAACCACGAAAATCACCGGATTGAGGAAAATCGACAGGATCGCGCCAGCAAGGATGAGATCGCGTCCGGCGGCGGGCAGAAGATTGAGGCTGACGCCAAGTCCGGCCAGAATGAAGGAGAATTCGCCGATCTGCGCAAGGCTTGCCGAAATGGTCAGCGCGGTGCTGACAGGCCTGCGGAAGGCGCGCACGATGAAGAAGGCGGCAACCGATTTACCGATCAGGATGATGGCAAGGGTCGCCAGAAGCGGCAGCGGGTCTTGCAAAAGGTTCATCGGGTCGAACAACATACCGACCGAAATGAAGAACAGGACCGCAAAAGCGTCACGCAGAGGCAGGGATTCTTCGGCTGCGCGATGGCTGAGTTCCGACTCGCTCATCACCATGCCGGCGAAGAAGGCACCCAGCGCAAAGGAGACGCCGAAGAGATGGGCGGCCCCAAAGGCGACGCCAAGTGCGATCGCCAGAACGCCAAGGCGGAACAATTCGCGTGAGCCTGTCAGCACCACGACATTGAGCAGCCACGGGATGACCTTACGCCCGACCACCAGCATCAAGGTCACGAAAAGCGCAACCTTTGCGATGGTCAGTATAATGATGCCGCCAATGCCTAGTCCCAGCCATGTGGCAATGGGATCGCTTGCGGCAGTTCCTTCGGTGGCTCCGGTGACGCTTGCAACGGCGGGAAGCAGCACCAGTGCCATCACCATGGCGAGGTCTTCGACAATCAGCCAGCCGACAGCAATCTTGCCCCGCTCCGTTTCAAGGAGGCGGCGCTCCTGCATTGCGCGCAACAGCACGACGGTACTGGCGGTCGAAAGCGCGAGACCAAAGACCAGCCCCGCCTTGATATCCCAGCCGAGCAACAGGCCAAGTCCGGTGCCAAGGGCTGCTGCGGTCGCGATCTGCGCGAGCGCTCCCGGTACGGCAATGGTTTTGACGGATAGCAAGTCTTTGAGAGAAAAATGCAGGCCGACGCCGAACATCAAAAGAATGACGCCGATTTCGGCAAGTTGCAGGATCAGGTCCTGATCGGCGACGAAGCCCGGCGTGTGCGGCCCCGCGATGACGCCTGCGAGAAGATAGCCGACCAGCGGAGAAATTTTCAGCCTTGTGGCGATAGCGCCAAAAATGAAGGCAAGACATAGCCCGATGACGATTGTCGCAATCAAAGGCGTGTCATGGGGCATGGGCTGGCGTCCCGTCTGTCAGTCTGGCGTTGTTGTCTATGAGAGCCGGGCAAGAGAAACCTTGCCCGGCATCAGGTTATTTCTGTGCGGTCGCGCCAGCATCGCCAGCATCGATGACCGCCTGCTGCCGTGCCTTGTGGCCCTGCCACCAGTCGCCGAGCAGAAGCAGGATGGGTGCGGCGATGAAGATCGAGGACGATGTTGCAATCACGATGCCGAACAGCATCGGCACAGCGAAATTGTGAACGGCGCTGCCGCCCCAGATCGCCATCGGGAACATGCACAGGAAGGTCACGACCGATGTATAGATACAACGCACGAGCACCTGATTGATACTCATGTCGATGATCTCGCGCAGCGGTTTGGACTTGTAAAGACGCATATTTTCACGCATGCGATCATAAACCACCACCTTGTCATTGACCGAATAGCCGATGATGGTCAGCAATGCCGCAATTGCCGTCAGGTTGAAATCGAGCTGGGTCAGCGCGAAGAAACCGACGATTTTTGTGGTGTCGAGTACAAGCGTGATGATTGCGCCCATGGCAAAGAACCACTCGAACCGCCACCACAGGTAGATGAGCATGCCCAGAGCCGACAGCACCACGGCAATGAAGCCGGAACGCGCCAGTTCGCCCGAAACCTTTGGACCGACCACTTCGGTTCGCTCGATTTTGACACCCGGATCAAGCTCTGTCACGGCATCGCGCACCTTGTTGATGGCTACCGTCTGCGCTTCCTCGCCCCCGTCCTGACGCTGGACGCGGATCAGCACATTGTTGGGGCTGCCGGCACTCTGAAGCGCCACTTCACCGAGTTCGAGCGAGCTGAGTTTCGCACGCAGTTGCGCGAGATCGGCGGGCTGCGAAGTGGTGATTTCCGCCTGAATGCCGCCCTTGAAGTCGATGCCGTAATTCAGCCCCGGCTTGAAGAACAGAATGATCGAGGCAATGGAGAGCACGATCGATACGCCAATACCGAAGAAGCGCGCATTCATGAAGCGGTAATTGGTGTTTTCGGGCGCGAGTTTCAGCCATGGTTCGATATGCAGCACCTTGAGCTTGCGCTTGCGCACATACCAGGCCATCGCCATACGAACCAGCGTCACGTCGGTGAACATCGAAATCGCGATGCCGAGCATCATGGCAACAGCGAAACCGCGCACGGGGCCTGTGCCGAACATGAACAGCAGCAATGTCGAAATCAGCGAGGTGACGTTGGAATCGACAATGGTCGCAAAAGCATTGTGGAACCCCTTGTCGAGGGCTGCCATGGCACCAAGGCCTTTGCGCGTTTCTTCCCGGATGCGTTCGTTGATGAGAATATTCGCGTCAACGGCGATGCCGATGCCCAGAATGATACCCGCGATGCCCGGAAGCGTCAGCGTTGCGCCGATCAGGCTCAGCGCCGCAAAGGTCAGCAATGTATGCAGCAGCAGCGCCACATTGGCGATCATGCCCCAGACGCCATAAAGCAGCAGAATGAAGACGGCGACCAGAGCGAAGCCGATAATGCCGGTGACAAGACCCATCTTGATGGCGTCGCCACCCAGATCAGGGCCGACCGTGCGTTCTTCGATCACAGTCAATGGTGCGGGCAGGGCGCCTGCGCGCAACAGTGCCGAAAGGACAACCGTGTCCTGCACGCTGAAAGCGCCTGAAATCTGGCCTGAACCGCCGGTGATCGGCTCATTGATGCGTGGCGCGGTCAGAACCTTGCCGTCAAGGACGATGGCAAAGGGACGGCCGACATTCTTGGTGGTGATGTCGGCAAATTGACGTGCGCCAAGGCTATCGAAGCGGAAAGACACGATGGGTTCATTGTTGCGCTGGTCAAAACCGGCGCGGGCATCGGTCAGGCGCTCGCCGGAAAGGGCGATCTGGTCCTCGATGGGATAACGCACGCCCGGATCTTTGGAATCCGGCATGATGGTGACGCCGGGAGGCGGCGGCGCATTCGGATCGGCATCCGCGACCATATGGAAGCTCATCTTCGCGGTGCTGCCGAGAAGCTGGCGAAGCTGGGCCGGATCCTGGAGACCGGGAAGCTGGACGACGATGCGGTCGGAACCCACACGCTGGATGGAGGGTTCTGCAACACCCACCTGATCGACGCGCTGGCGGATGATTTCAAGGCTCTGTTGAAGCGCTGCATCAAGGCGGTAGTTGAAGCCCGCTTCCGTCAGCGTCAGGCGCACCTGATTATCCGCGCTCGTCACATCGATGTCGTTGATCGGGGTGCCAAAACCGCTGGTATTGACCTGCGAAATCAGGGTGCTCAATGCGGTCTGCGCTTTGGCACGTTGTTCCGCGTCGGGGATTGTCGCGATGACGGCATCACCCACGGTGCGCAGGGATTGCGGCTGGATGCGCTCTGTGCGCAACTTGCTGCGGGCATCGTCGAGCAGGGAGCGCAGCCGGTCTTTTTTCAAGCTGGCCGAGTCCACTTCCAGCACCAGATAGGAGCCGCCGCGCAGATCGAGGCCGAGCGTCACCTGGCGTTTCGGAAGCCAGGACGGCATCGCATCAAGCTGTTTCTGGGTGAAGAAGTTGGGCAAGGCGATGATGATACCGATCAATACGATCAGGCCATAAAGCACTGCGACCCATTTAGAAGTCCGCATGGATTGATGTTCCGGTTCTGCACGCCAGCCAGACAATCCGATTGGACTGAAACCACGATTGCGTGGGGGAGGTGGCGTTGTGTTACGTCATTGTTCGGGGATGGAGAAAAATCTCTCCGGGGAAATAGTTATGCGAGCCGTGGCGGCGCGCGGGCAGAGGCGAAAGAGGGCTGTTCTGCCTTCAAATGCTGAAAACGGGCCTGAGCATAAGCTGCATGCCCTGTCGGGAAAAAACAGGAGCTGGCCGAGACAGCCTGCGCGCTGCTGCTATCGCCCCAGCAAGCCGATTTCGGCTTGGCGGCAACCGCTTCAAAAAGGACTGCCCGCATGGGCTGCGGCGTGAGCGTGGATTGCTGACGCACGGGTGCGGAAGGCGTGGTTTCAGCCTGGCGTGCCGTCAGGCTTTTGCTGTGCGTGCGCGATGTATCAACATCCGTGAATGAGAATTCAACAGCAAATAAAAGGGCGGCAAAAGACAGGACAAAGGCGGTCATCAGCATGAAACCATGCTGTTTTGCGTGCCTTATGTGCTGCATGCCCTTCATAAAATCGTCCAAACCTGTCTGGAAACAATCCGCGACCGTGGGCCTGATTGCTCCTTTTCCACGAATCCTCATTAACGATTTGTGCGCATAGGAACAAGGAAATACTGGCATTGCCTGCGCGATTCGATAAGTGCGCTGCCAACATTTTCCTTTATCCAAACGGGATTGAAAGATTTTAATGTGAAAATGAATTCTACATAATCCCGACTTGTTTCCGTTTTATCGCGCTTTATGTTGAAACCGTGTTCCTGTTCGTGGCAGATCTGAATTGGCTTATTCATCCGCTTTTCGCATTCTTGTTCTCTCCTTTCTGATAGGCCTTTGGTCTGTGAGTGGCATATCTTTGGCCACAGCACAGGATCAGGCACAGCCGCCCGCGCAGCAAGCGCCTGTGACGACCTCGCCTTCCGCGCCCGAACCGCCCGCGCAAAATGATGCGGGCCAGCCACCGCAGGCCGCTCCGAATGTGGCGCGCCAACAGGGCGCTGTGATCGAAGATCTGAAAAAACAGGCCAAGACGATTGGCAACCAGCTTGAAAAACCGCAATCCAGCGATGAAGCGCTTGCCAATCTCAAGCTGCAACTGGGGACGCTTTCCAAACAGCTTCTGGATACGGGCGTGGCCTTTCGCCCGCGTTTGAGTGAAATCAACACGCGTCTGGAGCAACTTGGGGCCGCGCCAAGTGACGATCAGGGGGCTGAACCTGCAATCATCAGCGAAGAACGCAAGCGGCTTGTCGCGGAAAAAGCCGAAATCAATGCCATCGTCGGCGAGACGGAAGAAACGTCGCTGGCGGTCAATCGCATGTCTGCTGAAATCAGCGATGCACGGCGCGAACTCTTTGCCAAAACCCTGTCGCAGCGAGTGGACCTGAATGCGGCGCTCGGCTCGGAAGTGGTGTCGGCGGCCAATGACCAGGTCATTTCGCTCGGGCGCATCGTGCAGTCATGGTGGCGTTTCGTCGTTGCCTTCAAGCTCAAATCCTTTCTCGCAGCGGCATTTTTCGCCTTCATCGCAGCCCTTATCATCCAGCTTGGCGCGCGCCGCGTGCTCGGCACACTTTATGACCGCGATCCGTCCAATGAAGCCCCATCTTACCTGAGCAGGCTTCTGGTTGCCTTCTGGTCAACGGTCATCCCGTCGGCGGCTGTCGGGGCCTTTCTTGCCACGACCTATTTCTTTCTCAACTATTTCAATGTCTTGAGAACGGATATTGCAGAGATTCTCGAATCGCTCTTCATCGTGCTCGGCATTGTCTTTTTCATTCATCGTCTAGGTTTTGCCTGTATCAGCCCGGATATGCCGCAATGGCGGCTTCTGCCGATCGCAGCCAGACCGGGCCGCATTCTCGCATGGCTGATAACGGCAACGGCATTGACCAGCGGGCTTGATTCATTCGCCAATACGGTGAGCCGCATATTGTCCTCGCCCTTGCCGCTGACCATGGCCAAGAGCATGCTTGCAGCCGTCATGGTCGGCATTCTCATTCTGGCGATTGCCTTCCTCAAACCCATCGAGCGGGATGAGGATGGCACCGTGCGCCCATGGCCGCGGTCCTTCAAGATATTCCTGATCCTGCTGGGGCTGCTGCCTGTCCTGACGGCTGTTTTCGGCTATATCGGACTGGCGCGCTTCATCTCGCAGCAGGTGGTCGTCACGGGCGCATTCCTCGTCACCATGTATCTCGGCTTCCTGACAGGCCGCGCCATCACCGAAGAGGAGGCTTTCGCGTCGAGCAAGCTTGGCAAGGTGTTGCGCGAGCGCTTTGGCTTCGATGATGGCACGCTCGACCAACTCGGGCTTGCAGCGGGCATTCTGATCACGCTGGTCGTTGCGATGATCGGTATTCCACTGGTGCTGATGCAGTTCGGCTTTCAATGGGCGGAGTTGAAAAGCATCTTCTTCACGCTGCTGACCGGGTTTCAACTGGGCAATATGTCGATCTCCCTGACCGGGATTTTGACCGGGATACTGCTTTTTGTGCTGGTTTATCTCTTGACGCGCTGGTTCCAGAACTGGCTCGATAACAGCGTGATGGCGCGCGGACGTGTTGATTCCGGCGTACGCAACTCGATCCGCACCGTGGTTGGCTATGTCGGGCTTTGCCTTGCCACGCTGGTGGGCATTTCGGCGGCGGGTTTTAATCTCTCCAATCTTGCGCTGATCGCTGGCGGCCTGTCGCTCGGTATCGGTTTTGGCTTGCAGAATATCGTCCAGAATTTCGTCTCCGGCCTTATCCTTCTGGCCGAGCGCCCGTTCAAGGCCGGTGACTGGGTCGAGGCAGGAACGGTCAGCGGTATCGTCAAGAAAATCAGCGTGCGCGCGACCGAAGTCGAAACGTTCCAGAAGCAGTCGATCATCGTGCCCAATTCGACGCTGATCAACGGCAATGTCGGCAACTGGACGCATCGCAACAAGCTTGGCCGCATCGATATCAATGTGAAGGCAGCCTATACGGATGAACCGCGCCGCGTGCACGAATTGCTTTATGAAATCGTGCGCGGGCATCCATCGATCCTCAAGAATCCCGAACCTTTCGTGGCTTTCCAGAGCATGGACGATTCAACCCTTGTCTTCGATGTCTATGCGCATGTGGCGGATATTACATCGACGGGCGGCATCAAGAACGAGTTGCGGTTCCAGATTGTCGAACGCTTTCATGCGGAGGGCCTGCATCTGGCATCCTCCTCGACCGATCTGGTCCTGAGCGTGCCGGAAATTGAAAGACTTTCGGATATCGTGGAAAAGCAACGTGACGAGGAAGCGACTAAAAAGCCGCCCCGTGGTACAAAACCCAAGAATGAAGGCGATGACGAGGGCAAGCCCTGAGGGTAAATGAATGGGGCGTTCAGTTACAATTCAGCATTCCTGTTTTATAAGACGCTGAAAGGATTGAATGTGTGACGGGGAGCGGCGGCAACGTCGAAATGCCATGATTGAATATCGGATCAACCCTATGGGGTGGATTGTTCTTGCAGCCGTTACGGTTTTCAGCCTGCCTGCGGCGAGCGTCTTTGCGGCTGAAGTCACCAATCAGGAGACTGCGGCACAGACCATTGTGGTCAGCGAAGGCACCTCCAAGCGCGAGGTGATCGTGGCCCCCAATGAAACGGTCGATTTCTGCTCTGCGGGTTGTTTCGTGACTTTTCCCAATGGCGACCGGCATGCATTGACCGGCGACGAGACGATTACGCTCAATGGTGGAAAAATCTCAATTAAATAAGCGACGCGGTGCGGGCAGGTTCCGGGAACTGTTTCAGTGCCTTCTACAGACATCTGAGATTCTCAGCCAAATTCGGGGATTTGGATTTACAACTTCTCCTCATCATAAGCGTGTCGGCGCGCCTTGATCGCGTCCAGATTGTCCCGGACCCAGAAGTTGAATCCTTCAAGGGCGCGCAAGGCTCCGTGGCCGATATCTGTCAGCTCATACTCAACACGTGGCGGCACTTCAGGGAAATAGTGGCGTGTAACAAAGCCGTCACGTTCGAGATTGCGCAGCGTGAGCGTCAGCATGCGCTGGGTGATTTCACCGACCTCTTTTTTCAATGCTGAAAAGCGAATCCGATGATCCTCAGCGAGAGATAGACGCCAAAGAACCGGCACAGTCCATTTGTCACTTAGCAGGCTGCAAACCCCGTTTGACGCAATAGGCCTGAATTGCCTGGCGTTCTCTGATCCGCGCAGTGTGCCGTCATCGATCTGTTCATCCAAGGGTATCATCCTTGTGCCTGACGCTGAAAAATGTGCCGTCTTCCGGCAAAATTCCATTCGTATATATAGACTATCCTTGTCTAAGGCGAGGGTAACAAATGACCAATAGCAAGAACCCCATTCTGGTTTTCGGTGCTACCGGAAGGCAGGGAGGATCTGTCGTCGAAGCCTTGTTGAAGGCGGGATGGCCCGTTCGCGCGCTCGTTCAGGATTCCAGCAAAGCTGCATCGGAGCAATTACGGAATGCGGGGGTCGAGCTTGTACAGGGTTCATTTGAACAGACCGATGTCATCCGCTTAGCGATGAAAGGCGCCTATGGCGTCTTTAGCGTACTGCCAGGGAACCTGGCCGCCGAGTACGAAATTCGTTATGGCATTTCGATTGCGGATATAGCTGCCGAAACCGGCGTCAGTCATTTTGTTTATTCGTCGGGCGCCAGCGTGGGGAATGAACTGACAGGCGTTCCGCGTTTCGACGCCAAACCTCGTATCGAAGCCCATATTCGACAGCTCGAAATGACGGCGACCATCATCCGACCGATGATTTTCATGGAGATGCTTGTGCGCCCCGGTTTTGGTCTGGACAAAGGCCGTTTGGTTTCCCTTATAAGGCCGGATCACTCTATTCAGCGTACCGCCGTGGAAGACATCGGCAGGTTCGTTGCTGCCGTGCTTGCCGACAAATCGCGCTTTGGGGGCGCAACGCTTAAGATCGCGAGCGACCGCCTCACCGGGCGCGAGCTTGAGGTCGCCCTAAGCGAAGCAGCCGGTCGCCCGATAACCTATGAACGTTTTCCCGACAACGTGCTCGCTGCAAACGCGGATCTTGCACACATGGCGAAGAGCCTTGAAGACGGGCCGCTTGCCGAGCAGGTCGATCTGAAACTCATGCGTGAAATCAACCCCGACCTTGTACCTTTTGCATCCTGGCTTGTTGGCAATGGCCGCAGATCGTTTGACGAAGCCTTACGAATATCAGCATATTGACCAGCCTTCGTTCTCTTTTGGAGTAGGTTTTATCGAGGACATTGCGTAGATAAAACGGACATGCTGACGAAAGGAAAAAAGCCGGGCATTGCCCGGCTTTTTCCTGTCAGCTACGCGGTTTGAGATTTTCGGGATCGTAGAGCGGCTTGTAGCCGATGGCTGCGACTTCCACCGGATAGGTTTCGCCAAAATATTCGACGCTGAGCTTGCGTCCTTCCTGACAATAGCTCCATGGCAGATAGGCAAGCGCGATATTTTTGCCAATCGTCGGTCCGTAAGCGACGGAAGACGTATAGGATCTACGGCCCAGTTCATCGATGAGTGTTTCGCCGCTCTCCGGGTCGATCACCGGCATGATGCCAACCGGGTAGCGGGCCACGCCGTTCCTGTCGCGATTGTCCGTCATGATCAGCGTGCAGAGCATGGCAGGCTGATGGGTGCGGGCCTTGTATTCAAGGTGTTTGGCCTTGCCGCGGAAATCGGCATCTTTCACCTTGGGGCGGGCAAGGTCGGCTTCCAGCAGGTTATATTCGGTGTGCAGGTCGGCATTTTGCAGGCGCAAGCTTTTTTCCATGCGTCGCGTATTGGCATAGGTTTCAACGCCCACCGCAATGACGCCGGTCGAGCGCAGCGCGTCCCAGACGGCCAATCCGTCCTCATAACGCATATGCAATTCCCAGCCCTGTTCGCCGACATAGGAAATGCGGAAAGCCGTCACATCCTTATCGGCGATCTTGAGTGGCCTGATGGCTGCGAAGGGGAAATTTTCCGCATCGAGTTCATCGGGGTTTGCGACGATTTTTTTCAGGTTTTCGCGTGCATTGGGTCCCCATATGCCGATGGTCACATATTGCTCGGTCACATCGGTAATGGTGACATCAAAACCCTTATCTTCGGCCACGCGGCGCATGTAATGGAAATCACGCGGGCCAGCATCGGCACCATTGATCATGCGGATGCGGTCAGCCATGCGGATGGCTGTGAAATCGGCCCGCACCATGCCTTCATCATCGAGAAAATGTGTGTAAATGCCTTTGCCGATATTGGCGTCACCACCGATTTTCGCGGCGCACAACCATTCCATAAGGGCGACGTGATCCTGACCCTCGATATCGTAAAGCGCGAAATGCGAAAGATTGATGATGCCGCAATTTTCCGTCAGTTCCAGATGTTCGGCATTGGAGACGCGCCAGAAATGGCGATTGTCCCATTCATGTTCGCGCACGGGAACGCGGTCGCCGTATTTTTCAAGCAGGTGTTCATTGGCGGCATAGCCATGGGCGCGTTCCCAGCCCCCCAGTTCCATGAAATAACCCCCCAGTTCCTTTTCACGCTCATAGAAAGGCGAATGGCGGATGTTGCGCGCCTTGGAGAAAGGCTCACGCGGATGCACCGGCGGATTGTAAACCTTCATCGCCGTTTCCGAGCAGCGATCCCATATGAACTGTTCGGTCGTCTGGTGCGGGTAGAAACGCGCATAATCAATGGAATTGTGATCGATGGATGTGCGCCCGTAAGTCATCCAGTCGGCAACGAGCTTGCCATAAGCGGGACCGTCCTTGACCCAGATGGCGACCGCATACCACAAGCCGCGCACTTTCTGGCTTTCGCCGATGGAGGGACCGCCATCGGTCGTCACTTGCAGGAAGCCGTTGAAGGAATGACCTTCATTATAGCCCAGCTCCCCGAGGATCGGGGTGAGTTCGATGGCTTTTTCGAGCTGGTCGATGACCTGATCCATTTCAAGGTCGCGCTGCGAGGGCGAAAGGCGCGCCTCGTGCTTTTCCTGAAGATCGCGCGGGTGGCACATGCGCGGATTGTTTTCCTCATAGCATCCCCATTCGATCTGCCCACCTTCGGCGGTCTTGGGGTCGCCGGTGTCGCGCATATAGGCGGAAATGCCCTGATCGCGCAGCAGTGGCCAGCCGATTTCCTTGCCCGTGCCTTCAAATTCATTATAGGGACCGAAGAAGGTGAGCGGATGATCGATGGGCATGACCGGCAGGTCTTCCCCCGCCATTTCGGCAATCATCCGTCCCCAAAGCCCTGCGCAGACGACGACATAGTCAGCCAGAATCGTTCCGCGATGGGTGACGACGCCCTTGATGCGTCCGTCCTCGATGATGAGCGATTGTGCGGGGGTATTGGCGAAGCTTGTAAGCTTGCCTGCCGCTTCGGCCTGATCGATAAGTTTTCCGGCAACCGTTTGCGAGCGCGGGATGACGAGGCCTGCATCCGGGTCCCACAATCCACCCTGAACCATGCTCTCCTCAACGAGCGGGAATTTCTCCTTGACCTCGGCGGGTTCCATCAGACGGGCGCGGGTACCAAATGCCTTGCCGGACGCGACCTTGCGCTTGAGTTCTTCCATGCGCATGTCGTCGCCGACCCGCGCCACCTCAATGCCGCCGACGCGGGCGTAATGGCCCATCTTTTCGTAAAAATCGACCGAATAGAGTGTCGTCCATGTCGACAGGAAATCGTGACTGGTCGTATAGCAGAAATCGGATGCATGGGCGGTCGATCCGATATCGGTCGGGATGCCCGACTTGTCGATGCCGACAATATCGTCCCAGCCGCGCTCGATGAGATGATGCGCGACGGAGGCACCGACGATGCCGCCAAGCCCGACGATGACGACTTTTGCCTTGTTCGGAAACGCTGCCCGCGAAAATTCTGCCATGGAATGCTACCCCGGATTTTATCTCGTCAAACCATAGTCGCAGCCAAGGCCGGGGATTTGCCTTTATACGACATATTCGTCGCATTGGACGACTGAATGCGTGATCCGTTGCCAGAATGAAGAAAGGTTGCGGAATTGATTCCGCAACCTTCTCTATTGCTTTGAAAATATTTCAACTTTCGGGAGTTGAAGAGGGTGTGTCATGCTGCGACAAGCATTCTGCGCTCCGTGCGTTCCTGCTGTGGCGAGCGCCCGTAAAGTTCACGATAGCATTTGGAAAAATGCGACGCGGAGACAAAGCCGCAAGCGACGGCCACTTCCACCACGGGCATTGCGGATTGCAGCAGCAGGTGGCGGGCGCGGTCGAGGCGCACTTCCAGATAATAGCGGGCGGGCGAGCGCCCCATTTCCTGCCGGAACAGACGCTCCACCTGACGCCGAGACAGGCCGATCGTATGCGCGACATTGATCAGCTCCTGCGGTTCGGACAGGTTGGATTCCATCATCTCGATGATGGTCAGCACCTTGGAATTCTGGATGCCGAGGCGCGCGCGCAATGGCAGGCGCTGGCGGTCCTGCGGATTGCGCACCCGGTCGGTCAGGGCCTGTTCGCAGATCTTGTTGACGAGATCCGTGTCGAAATCATCGCCAATCAGCTTGAGCATCATATCGAGTGAAGCCGTGCCGCCCGCGCAGGTGTAGATATTGCTGTCGACCTCGAAAAGATCGGCATAGACTTCGGCCTTGGGAAAGGCTTCGGCAAAACCGGGCAGGTTTTCCCAGTGGATGGCGCAACGTTTGCCGGAAAGAAGACCGGCGGCGGCCAGGATATGCGAGCCGGTGCACAGGCCGCCGACCGCCACGCCGCGATTATATTCCTCGCGCAGCCATGCAAAGACGGACTTGTTGCGAAAATCCTCGACATAGAGTCCCGAACAGACAAAAACCATCGAAGGGCGCTGTTCGCGCTGTAAAAAACGCCGTTCATCCTCCAGCGAAGCATCGACAGCGCATGATACGCCATTGGAGGCGGTGACCGGATTGCCGTCGGTCGACGTCAAGCGCCAGCGATAGGCTTCATAACCCAGCATGCGATTGGCGATGCGCAAAGGCTCGATGGCTGTCGCAAATGCGATCAGCGAAAAATTCGGCACCAGAAAAAATCAGATAGAGCGTTTAACCGACGAATCCGGTTTCATAGCCTTATC
>JAATGD010000277.1 GCA_015654965.1 Hyphomicrobiales bacterium | reverse complement strand
GGTCTATTCCATGCGCGTCTGGCTTGACCCGATCCAGCTTGCCGCACGCCAGATAACCGCTTCCGAAGTTCTGACCGCGATCAATGCATCGAACTTTCTCTCGGCTCCCGGCAAGACCAAGAACGAATATGTCGCTTCTTCGATTACGTTGAAATCAACCCTCCAGACCCCGGAAGCCTTTGGCGCCATGCCGATCAAATCTTCCGGCGACCAGATCGTGCGCCTGCGTGATGTGGCCAAGGTGGAACTGGCTGCCGAAAGCACCGATACCATCGTGTCGTTCAATGGTTCGGCCGGTACGTTTTTAGGCGTTTTCCCGACGCCTGCCGCCAATCCCATAGACATGGCAACTGCCGTGCGCAAGGAATTGCCATCCATTCAGCAATCGCTTCCAGAAGGCATGTCGCTGGTGCTCGTTTATGATGCGACCGAGCAGATCAGCGCGTCGATTGATGAAGTCTTTAGCACCATCGGCGAAGCGGTTGCCATCGTCGTTCTGGTGATCATCGTCTTCCTGGGGTCGTTTCGCTCGGTTCTGGTGCCGATCATTACAATCCCGATCTCGCTGATCGGTGTCTGTTTCTTCCTTTATGTCCTTGGTTTTTCGATCAATCTCCTGTCGCTTCTGGCCATGGTTCTGGCGATCGGTCTTGTGGTCGATGACGCCATCGTGGTTCTGGAAAACATCCACCGGCATATCGAGGAGGGTCTTCGTCCGATGGATGCGGCCTTCAAGGGAATGCGGGAAATCACCGGTTCCATCATCGCCATGACCATCACGCTTGCGGCAGTCTTTGCGCCGCTGGGTTTTACGGGCGGTCTGACCGGCTCACTGTTCCGTGAATTTGCCTTCACGCTGGCCGGTGCCGTCATCATTTCCGGTGTTGCCGCTCTGACGGTTTCGCCCATGATGTGTGCACGTATCCTCAAACATGGCGAAGCATCGCGCTTCCAGCAATTCATCGACCGGACTTTTGCCCGTTTCGAGAAATTTTATCATGGCCTCGTTTCGGGTTCGCTGAACTATCGTCCCATTACGCTTTTGATCGTGTTTTCGCTGATCGCGCTGACCGGCTTTCTGTTCGTGAACACGTCGAGTGAACTGGCACCGGAAGAAGATTCAGGCGCACTTTTCTCACAGTTCACTGCGCCACAATATGCAACCTCGGCCTATACCAATCTTTATGCCGAGCAGATCGATGAACTGACCAAGGATATTCCGGAACAGAAAACACGTTTCCAGATCACTGGCATGGATGGCGGCACCAATTCCGGTATCGCCCTTTGGGTGCTGAAAGACTGGTCGGACCGCACCCGTTCGCAAAAACAGGTGCAGGAAGACCTGACAGAGCGCCTGACCAAGCTTGCTGGCGTGGAAGCGTTTATTTTCGCACCGCCATCGCTTCCGGGTACAGGCGGTGGTCTGCCGATCTCGATTGCCGTGCAATCGACAGGACCGGCGGACCGGGTTTTTGAACTGGCCGAGGAAATCAAGAACGAGGCCCAGAAATCCGGCCAGTTCATCATCGTGCAAAACTCGCTGTCGTTCAATGCGCCGGAAACCTCGATCACCATCGACCGGGATCGCGCAGCAGCCCTTGGCGTGCCGATCAGCGATATCGGCTCGACGCTGGGGCTTTTGACCGGTGGCGGAAAGGTCGCCAAATTCGACCGTGATTCCAACAGCTACGACATTATTCCGCAAGTGCCGGATGAATATCGTGCCAACCCTGAAAAGCTAGGCGAATTCTATGTGCGCAGCCTGTCGGGTACAATGGTGCCCTTGTCCTCGTTGATCACCATCACCCAGAGCGGATCGCCTGCGGCAATCGAGCAGTTCAACCAGCTCAATTCTGCGACGATTCCAGCACTGCCGCTGCCGGGCGTGACCACTGGACAGGGCCTGCAAACTCTTGTCGATCTGACCAAGAGCAAGCTGCCGGAAGGCTTTTTCCTCGACTATTCCGGTCAGTCGCGCCTGGAAGTCGAGCAGGGCAACACGATCATGATCGCCTTTGGCCTTGCCGTCATCGTGATCTATCTTGTGCTCGCTGCACAGTTTGAAAGCTTCCGCGATCCCTTCATCATCATGATGTCGGTGCCGTTGTCGATCTTTGGCGCTATCGTTCCGCTGAATCTGGGCCTTGGCACGCTCAACATATACACGCAAGTGGGACTGATCACCCTTGTCGGGCTGATTACCAAGCATGGTATTCTGATGGTGGAATTTGCCAACCAGCAGCGCCGCCTGCATGGGTTTTCGCGTCGTGATGCCATTATCGTCGCCGCCCAAACGCGCCTGCGCCCGATCCTGATGACCACTGCCGCCATGGCGCTTGGCGTTGTTCCGCTGATTATTGCAAGCGGTGCGGGTGCGGCAGCACGCTATTCGATGGGCTTGGTGATTTTCACCGGCATTCTCATCGGAACGCTGTTCACGCTCTTTGTGGTGCCGATGTTCTACACCTTCATTGCGAAAAAGGACGTGGAAGGCGAATTCGTGCCATCAGCGGACACGGATCCTTCACATCAACACTGAAGCTTTGCACGTTCACTGAAACTTGCATTGAAAGAGGATAAAAGCGCGGCCTAGAAATAGGTCGCGCTTTTTACTGGCAATCTGTTGCAATCGTCCCGTTCAATCCCACATGAGTGCTATGATACCTTTATCCGTTCTCGATCTTTCACCCGTCCCCGAAGGAAGCGATGCTGCGCAATCGCTCAGCCATACTCTGGAACTGGCGCAACTGGCTGAAAAACTCGGCTATACGCGCTACTGGCTGGCCGAGCACCACAATATGCCGGGTATTGCCAGTGCGGCGACTTCGGTGGTGATCGGGCATGTCGCGGCGGGTACTTCGACCATCCGCGTGGGCGCGGGCGGCATCATGCTGCCCAACCATTCGCCTCTGGTGATCGCCGAGCAGTTCGGGACACTGGCGTCCCTGTTTCCGGGACGCATCGATCTGGGATTGGGGCGCGCTCCGGGCACCGACCAGATCACCGCCCATGCTCTGCGGCGCACGCTCTCTGGTAGCGCCGATGATTTTCCGCGCGATGTCGTGGAACTGTTGCAATATTTCAAACCCGTCGAAGAGGGACAGCGTGTACAGGCGGTTCCGGGGGCAGGGCTGAACGTACCAGTGTGGATTCTCGGCTCAAGCCTGTTTGGTGCGCAACTCGCTGCCATGCTGGGCTTGCCATACGCTTTTGCCTCGCATTTTGCACCGGCTGAAATGGAACGCGCCGTCGCCCTTTACCGCGAACGTTTCGAGCCGTCCGAATATCTGCAAAAACCCTATGTGATGCTGGGTCTGAACGTCATTGCGGCGGATACGGATGCGGAAGCCCATCATCTTTTCACTTCGCAATTGCAGGCTTTTGTCAATCTGCGCTCGGGTCGTCCCGGCAAGCTGCCGGCACCTGTTGAAAATTATCAGGAGAGCCTCGATCCGGCAGCGCAAGCGCTGGTGCGCCAGATGCTTTCCTGTCGCGTAGTGGGCGGTCCCGATACCGTGGCCACGGGAATTGCGGAATTTGCAGCTCGCACGGGTGCGGATGAGCTGATGCTGACGGGCATGATTTATGATCATGGCAAGCGCCTGAACTCTTACGAGATTGCCGCAAATTCCATCGCGTGAGGATCGTTTTCGCGGCTGATTTCCGCAAGCAGCCAGTCGCGAAAACATGTGACCGCGTGGCTTGTGGCGCGTGCCTTGGGCGTGACAAAATAATAGCTGCTCGGACTTTTGATCCTGTGCGGCCATGCAATGACCAGTTGCGCATTTTCCAGTTCCGAGCGGATCAGGAACAACGGCATCAGCGCCACGCCCAAACCGGCCTGACTGGCTTGTGAGACATGAGAAAACTGCTCGAAACGCATGCCGCCGGAAGCAGGAGCGGCAAGATCAAGGCTTTTGAACCAGTGATCCCATGCGCCCGGACGCGATGCCATGTTGAACAAGGGTAAATGGAATAGATCGGTCGGGCTTTGCAGCGGATGTGCTCTCAGGAATGCCGGACTGCAAACGGGTGCTACCGTCTCATCCATCAAAAATGTGCAGTCGGCATCTGGCCAGTCGGGCTGGCCGATATGAATGGCCGCATCCAATCCCTCGCGCTCGAAATCGAACTGGCCGATACGGGTCGAGAAATTAAGGATGATATCGGGATATTGCGCCACAAAACGCGGAATGCGTGGAATCAGCCAGCGGGTGCCAAAAGTCGGCAAAAAAGCCAGATTGAGCACGCTGCCGCGCATTTGTGACATGAGTTGCAAGGAAGCGGAACGGATGGAGGCGAGTGCCGGTTGCACCGCGGCCCAATAGAGGCATCCGGCATCGGACAGGGTGACGTGGCGGCTGGTGCGCTCGAACAACAGGGTGCCGAGCTGTTCTTCCAGTGCCGCGATCTGACGGCTGATCGCCCCTTGTGTGAGGGAGAGTTCTTCCGCCGCATCCGAAAAACTACCGTGCCGCGCCACCGCGTCAAAGGCGGCAAGCGCACTGGTTGAAGGTAATAGGCGGCGTGAAAGCGATGTCATGATCTATTACTAAACGGAGTGGATCAATGAGTAAACGTCGATTGTTCATTCGCTCGCACCTGTCATAATCGCCGCAACCATCTGAAGGAGAGATTGCATGTCGCGCGCGGCTTTTAACTGGGAAGATCCGTTTCTGCTGGAAGACCAGCTCAATGAAGACGAGCGCATGATCCGCGACTCGGCCAAGTCTTTTGCCAGCGACGTGCTGTTGCCGCGTATTGAAAAAGCCTATCTTGACGAGACGACCGACCCAGACCTGTTTCGCCTGATGGGGCAGGCGGGCATGCTTGGCGTAACCTTACCCGAAGAATATGGCGCGGCAAATGCGAGCTATGTTTCCTATGGTCTGGTCGCACGCGAAGTCGAGCGGGTTGATTCCGGCTATCGCTCGATGATGAGTGTGCAATCTTCCCTCGTCATGTATCCGATCTATGCCTATGGCTCGGACGCGCAGCGGCAGAAATATCTGCCCGGACTGGTTTCCGGCGACTTGATCGGCTGTTTTGGCCTGACCGAGCCGGATGCCGGTTCCGATCCGGCAGGCATGAAAACCCGTGCCGAAAAGATCGATGGCGGCTATCGTCTCTCCGGCTCGAAAATGTGGATTTCCAATTCGCCCATTGCCGATGTTTTCGTGGTCTGGGCCAAATCGGCCGCACACGATAATGCCATTCGCGGCTTTATCCTTGAAAAAGGCATGAAAGGTCTGTCCGCTCCCAAAATCGGCGGCAAACTGTCGTTACGTGCGTCCATCACCGGGGAGATCGTCATGGAAGGGGTCGAAGTCTCCGAAGACGCGCTTCTCCCCAATGTGTCGGGCCTGAAAGGGCCGTTCGGCTGCCTCAACCGTGCGCGTTATGGCATTTCATGGGGTGTGCTGGGGGCTGCTGAAGATTGCTGGTTGCGCGCGCGCCAATATGGCCTTGATCGCAAGCAGTTTGACAAGCCGCTTGCCGGAACCCAGCTTTACCAGAAGAAACTTGCCGATATGCAGACGGAAATCACGCTTGGCCTTCAGGCAAGTCTACGGGTCGGGCGACTGTTTGACGAAGGCAAGATGGCACCGGAAATGATTTCCATCGTCAAGCGCAACAATTGCGGCAAGGCGCTCGATATTGCGCGTCAGGCGCGCGATATGCATGGCGGCAACGGCATCCAGATCGAATATCACGTCATGCGCCACGCGCAGAATCTGGAAACGGTCAATACCTATGAAGGCACGCATGATGTCCATGCGCTCATTCTGGGTCGTGCACAGACCGGCATTCAGGCTTTCTTCTGATCTCGAGGTCTTGCAGCCATGCACAATACACCGCTTGATGGCCTCAAAGTGATTGAACTGGCCCGCATTCTGGCGGGGCCATGGGTCGGGCAGACGCTTTCCGATCTTGGTGCGGAGGTCATCAAGGTCGAAAGCCCCGAGGGCGACGATACGAGGCGATGGGGACCCCCCTTCATCGATGTGGATGGCGAGCAATCCGCCGCCTATTTCCACGCCTGCAATCGCGGGAAACGCTCCGTCACCGCTGATTTTCGCACCGAGGAGGGCAGGGCATTGGTGCGGCGTCTTGTGGCCGATGCCGATGTGGTGGTGGAAAATTTCAAGCTCGGTGGCCTTGATAAATACGGGCTTGATTATGAAAGCCTCAAAACCATCAATCCCAAACTCATCTATTGCTCGATCACCGGCTTTGGCCATGACGGCCCTTATGCCGAGCGCGCTGGATATGATTTCATGATACAGGGCATGAGCGGCATTATGGATCTGACAGGCACACCCGATGGCGAGCCACAGAAGATCGGTGTTGCATTTGCCGATATTTTCACCGGGCTTTACAGCGTCATCGCTATCCAGTCCGCTCTGATCATGCGTCAACGCACCGGCAAGGGGCAACACATCGATATGGCGCTGTTTGATTGCATGACGGGCGTTCTCGCCAATCAGGCGATGAATTATCTTGCTTCCGGCATTTCTCCCAAGCGTATGGGGAATGAACATCCCAATATCGCACCCTACCAGACATTGCCTGTGGCTGATGGCTATTTCATCATCGCTTGTGGCAATGACGGGCAATTCGCTAAACTGACCGATGTGCTCGGGGTGGGTGAATTGGCAAGCGATGAGCGTTTTGCCACCAATTCGACGCGTGTTGCCAATCGGGCAGCACTCACGGACATTCTGGAAGAACGCACCCGCCATTGGAAACGCGATGATCTTCTGGTGAAATTGTCCGCGCGTGGTGTTCCGGCAGGACCGATCAACACAGTTTCGGATGTTTTCAACGATCCGCAATTCATCGCGCGCGGTATGAAAATCGACCCGCAAGAGGTTCCGGGCTTGCGCACGCCCATCCGATTTTCCGATGCGGCATTAAAACTCGACCTGCGTTCGCCAAAACTCGGACAAGACAACGAGGTCATCCTCGGGAAAAGCAGCGATACATAAACAAACAGGCGACAAATCCGGAAATTTGTCGCCTGCGATAACAATGGACTGGAGATCACATTATTATTTTCCGTATTGGGAGACATTGCAAAACCACGATTACATATAACGGGTAAAGCGGCCCCATCCTCTGTGAATACCGGGAACTGCGCTCCCGATATCCAATCTACATTCGCTCTTAGAACGAACGCTGGAAGCGGATCACACCGCCCCATGCATCGTCTTCAGCAGCCGTATTCTTCCATTCGCGGCCAAACTTGGTGTAAGCGATTTCCGGCGTAATGGTGAAACCAGGGACCAGGGTGTAGGCAACGTTTGCAGCAACACCGGTTTTGCCCCAATCGTCATGTGCAGCTTGCAGATTCAAAGCAGCCTTATCGGTTGCCTTGAACTTGACGCCACCCCAGACAGCCCAGTCACCGCCCCAGCGACCGTAATTCTGGTCATTATCTTTTTCCGACGAATAAGCGCCCTGCAACCATGCCGAGAAACGGTCGGTGATGTTGACGTCGCCGCGAACCTTGGCAGCCCATTCTTCGATAACCGAGTCATAAGCTACAACACCGGCGATCGAACCCCAACCGCCTGCATATTTCAGGCCGCCAACGACGTGCGGTACATAGCCGTCGATTGCGTAATTGTTGCCACCCTGTTCAAGAGCAACCACAGCCGAGAAGCCGTTACCGCCAGTGAAGGTGTAAGAAACCTTGCCGGTTCTGGCCGAATCGGCAGAAATGACGTCATCGTTGATCACATCGCCAAGAGCACCGGTGAAGGTCTTGAATTCCGTCTCATCAATACCGACCTTGAAGCCGCCAAGCTGGATATAGGCAAAGCGCATATCTGTGTTGGAGCTGTTGTTGCCGTAGACGCCGTCTTCACCCGAATTTTCCGAACCGTAGTTGAAGCGCAGTTCGGTAAACGTCTTCAAAGTGCCGAGTTCGGTTTCCGAAGCGGTCGAAAAACGCAGAGCGAAGCGGGCGCCCTTGTCCCAGCCTTCACGGTCAGCGCCGGTATAAACGTCATCGCCACCCTTAACTTCATAACGAACGTAGCCA
Source organism: Hyphomicrobiales bacterium (assembly GCA_015654965.1). Classification (GTDB taxonomy): domain Bacteria; phylum Pseudomonadota; class Alphaproteobacteria; order Rhizobiales; family Rhizobiaceae; genus Brucella. The sequence continues at coordinate 3,822 of JAATGD010000277.1, read as the reverse complement.
TGGACGCGCAGGCAGGTTTCGGTGCCCGGGATATAGAAGTAGCCAGCGCCGTAGGCATCGCAAACTCGGACATATTCAACGGCTTCAGGTTCTGGTGCGACGATTGCATCGGCAGCCTGAGCGCCAGAAGCTGCAACAAGAGCTGCAGCGGAGCCAAGAAGAAGGCTCTTGATATTCATTGTGACCTCCAGGATCAGTGGTTTTAGTTTACATTTAAAGTTTTTTTATAGTTATTACTTACGGCTCTCATATTTCATTTTCACTATAATCAGTCAACAGGTAATAAAAGATATTTATTGTTAAATTTTAATCAAAAAATGGAATATTGTGCCCTTTAAAAACACACATATTAATTTTTAAAATAAAATAATGAATAGATAGAGTTAACTATTCAACATTATAATTTATATTTACCGAATATTTAAAATAAATGCACCAATTATAGAAAAAAATTCTCTACATTCCTTATATAAATATATTTAAATGGTATGCTTGAACACATATTCCATATTTTTATCAGACCACCAAGAAGCGTGTGGTTTCTTTCTCGTATTTTTGTTACACACTGATGACAAAACAGGAGAATTTCGCTAAATTTACCATTTTAATGATTTTTCAGCGTTCCGAGCCAGTCGACATTCAGGTTTCCGCAAGTGGTATGCGTGAAGCCGTATGGGTGAAACTTATCTAACTTTAGCGGAGAAACCGTAATCTATGGATTTAGAGCGCGTTTCGATCTGATTGAATCAGGTTGGCGCTCTAGGCTCAGGACTTATTAATTTGACTGGAATGGTGTGAGGCCATTCGTTTCGATACCCCCTTTCAAAATCAGGGGAGAGAAAGCGAAGGAAATGTGGGGCATTTTCGAGATTTCTCGACAAAGTAGCCGGACGAATGGATCACATCCTTCGGACACCGAAATGCCAAATATAATCCTTGGTGATCTGTTGCGTCGAGCAGTTTGACCGGAGGAATCACCTCGTTCTTCACGCCTCTCCTTGCATATCTTGTCATTTCAGGTGCCATTCCCGTCAAATTAATAGGCCCTGAGCCTAACTTCATGTCTTCGTGGCCAAGGCGATTTCTGATGTGATGGTGTTTAGCTTTTAATCAGCTCTGCGCGGATCATGCCGCGCAGGGAGTTGCCCAGCAGGATATTGCGCGCAGATTTGAGGTTGTGGACAGAAATCACACCTTCCTCAATCACGCCATTGTTAAGCAGTTCGCGGCGTAAAACGCCATCCAAAAGCCCGCAGGAGAGAGGCGGGGTCGTGCAGGTGTTGGCACCCATATCGACAAAAATCGATGTGATCGTGCCTTCGCAGACCTCATCGCGATCGTTCAGCAGAATGACCTCGTCCACTTCTGCCGGTGAATATTCATCACGTGCCGCGATATAGGCCTGCCGTCGCGTGGTTTTATGGCGCAGCAACGGATCGTCGTGCCTGAGGCGGCTATGGGCGATGGCTATACGCCATACCGTTTGCTGCGGCAGCGGCTCAAAAAGTGTTGCCGTAATTTCGCTCGTTCCGTCCGGGGCGAGCGTCAGCCGCAGTTTTAACGGGTTTTCACCTTTGCCTGTCTGCTCGATCTGCTGGCTTATGGTTTCGATATTGCAGGAAAAGCCCAGTTCTTTGGCCGAATTTTTCAATCGCGCCAGATGCAGAGGCAGGCGCAGGACACCCGATAAAGGCTCCCAGCGCATGGTTTCGATCAGCTGATATTCGGGCTGTTGGTATTCAGCTTGGGCGGTGACGGTTTCTGACCCGTTGCAAACCGTGCCTTGAGAAGACATTCCTCATACTCCGCTTGTGCCGTGGAATCGAAGACCACGCCGCCACCAACATTGAAAATGGCATGATTTTTATCGAAAAGCGATATTGTGCGAATGGCTACATTGAAACGCATACGACCGCTGGGTTCAATCCATCCCAATGATCCGCAATAAATGTCGCGCGGGCCGCTTTCCAGAGCGCGCAAAATGGTCATGGCACTGATTTTGGGGGCACCCGTGATGGAACCGCATGGAAAGAGTGCCTTGAAATATTCACGAAGGCTCAGATTCTTTTTCAGCTTTGCCCGCACACGGCTGATCATCTGATGAACGGTTGCGTAGCTATCGACCCGGAAAAGTTCGGGGACATGGAGGGAGCCGGTTTCGCTGATCAGCGATATGTCGTTGCGCAACAGATCGACGATCATCCGATTCTCGGCCTGATTTTTGGGGTCATTCATCAGGAAGAGGCAATTTTTTTCATCTTCCTCCGGTGTCGCGCCACGCGGCATGGTGCCCTTCATCGGATGCGTTTCGATCCATCCATCAGCATCGACTTCAAAGAACAGTTCCGGTGAACGCGACAGGATAACAGGACCACCAAGGTTGCAATAGCTTGCGTAGCGAACCGGCTGACGTTCCGAAAGTCTGTTGAAGAGTGTCAACGGGTCACCAGCCCATTGGGCCATAACAGGAAAGGTCAGATTGCCCTGATAGGCGTCACCCTCGCGCAGGTGCCAGTGCAGGCGTTGAAACCGCGGCTGGTAATCGTCAAACGACCATTGCGCAACGGGGTCGCGCAGAAATGTTGCATTGTCAGCGCTTTGGTGATGCAGAACCGCGTCCGATGGACCGTCGAAGACGCCAAAACATAAAAGCGGCACCTTGCGTTCTTCTGGCAAAAGCGGGACGAGCTTTGGCTCCAGAAGATAGCCAGCCTCATAGGAAAGGAAGCCCGCAAGCCATTTCCCATTCGCATGGGCGCGTTGCAGCGCTTCCCACGCTGGATCGAAGTCACCCGCTTCATCGGCACGGATAATCTCGTTGGGGGTCGCGAAAAGCACCTCGCGACCCTTTTGGTCATCCCGGAAAAGGATGAGTGGCCTGTCAGGGCAGGGCGATGCCATGGTCCGGTTTAGTCTTCCATGGCTTCGAGTTCATCGATGATGCCTTCGATCACCGACAGGCCCTTGCTCCAGAAACCGGGGTCGGATGCATCAAGGCCGAAGGGAGCCAGCAACTCCTTGTGATGCTTGGTGCCGCCAGCCTTCAGCATGTCGAAATATTTCTGCTGAAAGCCTTTTTCCGAGTTCTGGTAAACCGCATAGAGCGAGTTCACCAGACAGTCGCCGAAAGCATAGGCATAGACATAGAAAGGCGAATGGATGAAGTGCGGAAGGTAGGTCCAGAACGTCTCATAGCCCGGATTGAGATTGACGGCATCGCCAAGGCTTTCGCGCTGTACATCCATCCAGATCTCGCCAATGCGCTCTGCGGTCAGCTCACCTTCGCGACGCTCGCTATGGACGCGGCGCTCGAACTGGTAGAAGGCGATCTGGCGCACGACCGTATTGATCATGTCCTCGGCCTTCTGCGCCAGCATAGCCTTGCGCTCGCGCTTGTCTTTTGTGCGCTCCAGAAGCGAACGGAAGGTCAGCATTTCACCAAAAACGGACGCTGTTTCAGCAAGCGTCAAAGGCGTTGACGCCATAAGCGCGCCCTGTGCGCCAGCAAGAACCTGATGCACGCCATGTCCCAGTTCGTGCGCCAGCGTCATCACATCGCGCGGCTTGCCCATGTAGTTGAGCAGCACGTAAGGATGAGCGGAAGGCACGGTCGGATGGGCAAAGGCACCGGGCGCGTTCTCGGCGGCCACCGTGCCTTCGGTTCCCCCCTACGTCTTGCTCAACTATCTCGGCAAGCCGCGCGATGTGATGACGCTGGCGCACGAGCTCGGCCACGGCGTGCACCAGATGCTGGCGCGTCCGCAAGGCGCGTTGCTTGCCTCCACGCCGTTGACGCTGGCCGAGACCGCCTCCGTGTTCGGC
>JAATGD010000117.1 GCA_015654965.1 Hyphomicrobiales bacterium | reverse complement strand
TGCGTCCCGACCCGGACGAGGCCATTGCGCAAAATCAAGGCTCATTGACCGAAGCCTTTTTCAACGATCCGACCGGAAACGACCTGTCGAAGATTTTTGCCACCCGGCTGGAAATAAGCTGCGAGACCCAAGGATAAACTGTTGAACAGAGAAAGGGATAGACACGCGATGAAAAAGCCGGCGATGCTCGCTCTCACCTCTTGCCTGCTGCTGATAGCCGTGCAGGCGCACGCGCAATCCTCGCTGGGGATTGGCGCCAATGAGGTGGCGATGACGCCAACCGGCCCTTTCGCGCATATCATCCTGTGGATGAACGAGCAGCAGCGCTCATTCTATCTCGCCATGACAACGGCGCTCAAAGCCATGCGCGAAGACCCATGGCAGGCGTCCGTTCTGGTCGGTCTTTCCTTCATTTACGGTATTTTCCACGCAGCCGGTCCCGGCCATGGCAAGGCGGTCATCTCCTCCTATATGATCGCCAATGAAACGGCGCTCAGGCGCGGTATAGTCCTGTCTTTCATCTCATCGCTTCTGCAAGCCATCATGGCGATAATCGTTGTGGGTCTTGCGTGGCTCGTGCTGCGCGGCACCGGCATTTCGATGAACCAGACGGCGCGCTATATGGAAATTGCAAGTTTTGCGCTGGTGCTGTTCTTCGGCCTGTGGTTGCTTGCACGCAAATTGCCACTTCTGTTCAAGAAGCGCGATGGGGACGACGCCAGCCCCGCGGCCGCGCTTTTCGCGCTCCCACCCCAACCCGCGACGGCAACCGGCCCTGCATGGCAGGGCAGTATCTCACAAAGCACGCGCGCCATGGCGACAAGTGGCCCCAAAGGCGGCGCTGTAAAACTCAATTATAAACCCGCAGCCGCAACCATCGATCATGTCTTCATCGGCCAAGGCGAGATTTGCGCTGCCTGCGGCAATGCGCATATCGCCGATCCTTCGACACTGGGAGACGATTTCAGCTGGAAGACGGCCTGGTCGGCAATCTTCTCCGTGGGCCTGCGTCCCTGCTCCGGCGCATTGATCGTGCTGACCTTCGCGCTGCTCAACGGTCTTCTGGTCGGCGGACTGATTTCGGTCTTCGCCATGGCTTTAGGAACATTCCTGACAGTCGCTACTCTCGCCACTCTGGCTGTCACCGCCAAGAACATGGCACTACGCTTTGCAGGCAGCAATGCCATGTCAGGGCGGTTGAAGGCGGCTATCGAAATCTGCGCCGCGCTGTTCATTGCCCTGACCGGCGCGCTTCTGCTGAGCGCAGCCCTTGTTAGCTAGAGCTGCGATCACAATTGGACAGGCTGGCTTTGCAGCACACGGAAACTTATATGCCTTGCGCAGCATTGGGACCAGAAATCCATTGGTCACGGTTTTTATCGACATCATCAAAAATATCGCTTGCCTTGTCAGTTCAAAAACACTAGGGACATCAACGTCCAAAAGGGCACGGAGCGTAGCGCAGCCTGGTAGCGCACCTGATTTGGGATCAGGGGGTCGGAGGTTCGAATCCTCTCGCTCCGACCATTTTTTCTAAATGGTTTCAAGAGCTTACCCCTAAAAAATATACTTACACGTTCCTACACGTTCCAGTCGCGTTCCTACGACTGTGTTCCCGATGTGTTTTTCGGGGTTCTATGAGCGACTCGCAATTCAGCCACTGCACGGGTTTTTTCGATCGTATTACGGTTGTATCTGGCAGTCGTTGAAACATTCGCATGGTTCGCGTGATGGCGAAGATGCTCAAGATTTGCACCGGCGTCCGAACCTTCTGTCACACCACCGGCGCGGCTATCGCGGTTCCACACATCTTTCGGTACGCCGCATTCGTCCGCAATCGCACGCCAGACACGACCGAACCGCCTGCGATCTCGATATGGAAGGCCGGTTGTTTCATCAATCACCATAGGACCAATGCGCTTTTCCTGCGGAACCTGATCAAGGATAGACCGCAAGAACGGATAGGCCATGGTGTCATGTTCAGCCAGTTGTCCGGTTTTTGTCGTCACCTTCGATAAAATACCTTCGCTGTTAATATGGCTCCATGCCAGACCGCCGGTCCACCGCTTGCGTGCAGATACGATTCCATGCATGTCGTCACCCTCTTTCAAAGGCTCCCACTGACCAGTCACATCAACCTGACGCAAGGTCAGTTCAAATTGCAGAGCCTGCGCTATAGCAATCGACATACGCCCCTGTTCTATCGCCTTCTTACAAATGGCCTCTGTCTGCTCAAATGTGATCCGTTCCGTGCGTGCTGGAGGAACGTGGAAGCGCATTTGCTGCAAAACCGTGGCAAGGCGTACGCATTCCGTGATGTTTGCCACGACACCGAATTTCACGATCACACGCAGAATTTGCATGGCCTGATAAGCTGTTCGCATCCGCTCAGGTCCATTTTCCTTCGACGGCTTTTTGAACTCGTTATACCACCGTTGAAAATCCAGCCCCGTCAACCGTGAAATCTGGCGACTACCAACCTTACGTTCCAACAGATCAAGATTGCGGTCATACATTTCGACCGTATTGAACTTGAGAGCGTGATAAGGACTTTCCGGGGTTTTCTTATAAACCGCGATCAGCGATTTGAGCGTGCCGTTGTAAAGCGGCTTTGCACCCATCCCACGATCCGAAAGCCAAAGCTTAAATTCGCTCGTAAGAATACGGCAGCGATTGGCAATTTCTTCCGGTTCTCCAAACAAGGCAACGGTCTTTTGCGGATAGTCCTTGGCGTTCTTCGATACGGCGGATGCGACCCAATAATATCGCATCGATCCGTCTTTGTTGGGTCTTCGTTTAAGACCCGGTGCTTTCAATTCCATGTTTCTTCTCCATCAAGGGCAACTGCGCCCAGTGGGGATTGTTTGCCGAGATTATAACGCTGATCAAGAAAAGCCTTCACGGCGGGCCAATATCTACGGTTCTCAAACACAGGATCAGGCATAGGAAGCCCGGCTTTTTCCAGCGTTTTCAAAGCGATTTTGACTTTATCC
>JAATGD010000323.1 GCA_015654965.1 Hyphomicrobiales bacterium | reverse complement strand
TGGGTGGTGCTGTGCGACACCAATGGCGGCACACAACCTTCTGAAATCGCGGCGATCATTCAGGCGGTCAAAGCCGTGGTTCCGGGTGAAAACCTTGGCATTCATGCCCATAACGATACCGAACAGGCAGTTGCCGTGTCGCTTGCCGCCATCGATGCCGGCGTGCGTCAGGTGCAGGGGACGCTGAACGGCATTGGCGAGCGCTGCGGCAATGCCAATCTCGTTTCGCTGATCCCGACGCTGATGTTAAAAACCTATTGGGCGGAGCGTTTCGAGCTGAATCTCAAACCGGCGGCTCTCAAAGCCATCACCCGCATTTCGCGCACCTTTGACGATATATTGAATCGCCCGCCGACCGAGCAGGCACCCTATGCGGGAACCTCGGCCTTTGCGACCAAGGCTGGCATTCACGCTTCCGCTTTGCTCAAGGAACCGCAGACTTATGAGCATGTGCCGCCCGATACGGTTGGCAATTCGCGCCGCGTCATGGTGTCGGATCAGGGCGGAAAGTCGAACTTCATTGCGGAGCTGGAACGGCGCGGCATCCGCTTTGCCCGTGACGACGGGCGGCTTGATACGCTGATTGCGCTTGTGAAGGAGCGCGAGGCGGAAGGCTATGCCTATGAAGGGGCCGATGCGAGTTTTGAGCTGCTTGCGCGCAATATGCTCAATCCGCAGCCCGAGTTTTTCAAGGTCGATTCCTTCCGCTGTCTGGTCGAGCGCCGGTTTGACGCCAATGGCATGCTGAAAACCGTCTCTGAAGCGGTGGTCAAGGTGGAGGTCGATGGCGAAATGCACATGTCGGTCGCCGAAGGCCATGGTCCGGTCAATGCACTCGATATTGCACTGCGCAAGGATCTGGGGCGCTTTCAGGACGAGATCGAGGATCTCGAACTCCTTGATTTCAAGGTGCGCATTTTGAATGGCGGCACGGCGGCCATCACCCGCGTCCTGATCGAATCGGGTGACGCCACTGGCGCACGCTGGCGCACGGTGGGTGTTTCCGACAACATCATCGACGCATCCTTTCAGGCCCTGATGGATTCGGTCAATTTCAAGCTGATGAAAATCCGCTCGCTTGCAGGATTTGTTGCTGCGCAATAGGCATCATCCTTCACGGCGATTGATGGGGTGATCAGTTTATTTCATTGGCTTTTAGCGACGTGCGAGCGCATAGACACCATGAATTGCCCCTTCATGATGAGGACAAAACTGGTGTGGAGGAAAAATTGACCGATCAAACCCTGTCGAATAGCGGCCTTTCTACCGGTGCCAAGGGGTTTCTGATGGCATTTGGCGCCTATGTGCTTTGGGGGGCTCTGCCGCTATATCTGAAATCGGTCGGGCATATTCCTGAACTGGAGGTTGTCGCGCATCGCGTGGTATGGTCCATACCTGTTGCATTGGTACTGCTTGTATTACTGGGGCAGCTACCCACTATTGTGGACGCTTTTCGTCACCCGCGCCTGCTTGCCATGGCGAGCCTGACGGCAGCGCTCATCACCACCAACTGGCTGGTTTATGTCTGGGCTGTCGCTCATGATCAGGTCGTGGGCGCGGCGCTGGGCTATTATATCAATCCGTTGTTCAATGTGGTTCTGGGTGGCCTGTTTCTGGGCGAAAGGCTGAGCAGGCTGCAATATGTTGCGGTGGGGTTTGCGGTCGCGGCTGTGCTGATCCTGACGTTTAATGCGGGCGGTCTTCCATGGGTATCGCTGGTGCTACCCTTTACATTCGGGCTTTATGGTTTCTTCCGCAAGTCATTGCCCCTACAACCTTTGCAGGGGTTCACGCTGGAAGTGCTGATTCTGAGTATCCCGTCGATCGGATATATTATCTGGTTGGTGATGACGGGGCAGGATCACTTCGTTGCAGGTCCTGCCTCTAATGTCGGCCTGCTGCTGTTGGCCGGGCCATGCACCGCCGTACCGCTCATTCTTTATGCGGGCGGGGCAAAGCTTCTGCGTTATACGACACTGGGGCTGATGCAATATATTGCCCCCACCATGCTGTTCCTGATCGCGATCTTCCTTTTCAATGAACCGTTTTCATTCACACAGCTCGTAGCCTTCATGCTGATCTGGGTAGGGCTTGCGATCTATACATGGTCGATGTTTGCAGAACATCGCCGCAACCGCGCACAGGTCACAGTGGCTGCCGATCTTTGATCGGCAGCTCTTTTAGAGCGGTTTCGATTTTAACAGAATCGTTGGAACCGCTCTAAGTTTTTGTTTTTATGCATTATCCTTTGCCAAAACCGCTTTGTAATTTTTGGCGGAAATGCTCTAGGCGTTTGCCAGTGCCACGAATTCCTCGACGCTCAGCGTTTCGGCGCGCCTTGTGCCATCAATACCGGTCTTTTCCAGCAGTTGCGCACCGCCAACGGATTTGAGGCTCTGGCGCAGCATTTTTCGGCGCTGACCGAAAGCTGCCTGCGTGATAGCCCCAAGCCTTGTCGCATGGCACGGCAGGGGATTGTCGTTGGGCACGATATGAACCACCGAGGACATAACCTTGGGCGGCGGCGTAAAGGCTTGCGGCGGCACATCGAAGGCAATTCTTGACTTGGTGCGCCAGCCGGCCAGAACGCCGAGACGGCCGTAATGCTCGCTGCCGGGGGCGGCGACGATACGTTCGGCCACCTCGCGCTGGAACATCAGCGTCATTGAGGCATAAAAGGGTGGCCATGGCTCGCTGAGCAACCAGTTGACCAGCAATTGCGTGCCGACATTATAGGGCAGGTTGGCAACGATGCGTGGCTTTGGTCCATCCGGGAACAGGGTTTTGAAATCCTGTTGCAGCGCATCGCCTGAAATAACCCGCAACCGGCCCGGATAATGCGCCTCGATTTCCGCCAAAGCGTCGAGACAGCGTTCATCGCGCTCAATCGCCGTGACGAGCGCGCCTTGCGCAAGGAGCGCCCGTGTGAGGCCTCCGGGACCGGGGCCGACCTCGATCACCGACTGGTCCTGCAACTCTCCTGCCTGTCGTGCGATCTTGGACGTCAGGTTGAGATCGAACAGAAAATTCTGCCCTAGTGATTTTTTGGGCATGAGGTCATGGCGTTCCAGAACCTCACGCAGTGGCGGCAGATTGTCGATGCTCATGCGTTTGTGCCTGCGGCGTTGAGAGCCAGTTCATGGGCCAGCCGGATGGCGGCAATCAGGCTGTCAGGCCGTGCAATACCTTTACCAGCAATATCAAAGGCCGTGCCGTGATCGGGCGATGTGCGGATAAAGGGCAGGCCGAGCGTGACATTGACCGTCTCGTCAAAGGCCAGCGCCTTGGCCGGGATCAGTGCCTGATCGTGATACATGCAGATCGCCGCATCATAGGTCTCACGTGCCTGCGGGTGGAACATCGTGTCGGCTGGCAGGGGACCGCGGACATCAATGCCTTCGCGCAGCAGCTCTTCAATGGCCGGGCGGATGATCGCATCATCTTCCCGACCCATGGTGCCACCTTCGCCC
>JAATGD010000242.1 GCA_015654965.1 Hyphomicrobiales bacterium | reverse complement strand
CTTCATTTCCTCGCAAAGGGCTTTGGCAATATCGACGTCAAAGCCTGACAATTTGCCGTCCGGCTGGATGAAATTGAAGGGCGGATAAGCGCCTTCCGAAGCAATGGTCAGTTTCAACGGTTCCTGAGCACTGGCTGCACCGATAGCCAATCCGCTGGTCATTGCTGCAATGGTCGCCACCGAGGCTGCCGCTACGATACGCTTGAAAACGCGCATTTCAAATCCTCTCGTTTTAAATCTGGCTGGTTCCCTGATTGTTTTTCTGGTTCAGCCGCCTGGCGGGGTGTCCCTGTTATCCTCGATCTGCGTCTTGTCAGCAGGCCCCCTTACGTTATCAATAGATGGTTCTGGTGAAGATGCGCAATATTTTTTCGCACCTTTGTCATTTTCATAGTGTCACCCACTGATATTCCTGATGATTTTTACCCGGTGAAATGCAGGTTGCGCAATGAATTGACGCAGCTTTCAAAGAGACATCTCTTTCTGGATAAAGTCGGCAATTTCCTCGATGGCATTGATATCAAACACGGGAATCTTGCATCCTGCCTGTGGATAATTGCTTGCTATGGCGACAATGCTGGGATCACCTTCAGCCAGTGGAGGGCCGTCACGCCCGCCTGTTCGCCGCAATTCGATTTTCTTGTGCGGTTCGCGCTTATACCCTTCAACAAGAATAAGGTCGCAAGGTGAAAGCCTTGCCACGATTTCCTGCAAGGATGGTTCGGGCGCATCCAGATTTTCATGCATGATGGCAAAGCGTCGTTGCGAGACGATGGCAACTTCGGCCGCGCCCGCCTTGCGATGCCGCCATGAATCGGTGCCTTCATGATCGATGTCGAAATCATGATGGGCATGTTTGATGGTGGCGATTCGATAGCCGCGTTTGGTGAGGCACTGCACCAGTCTCTCGGTCATTGTCGTCTTGCCAGAGTTTTTCCAGCCGGTAATGCCGAAGAGTTTTTGTATCATTCTATCTTTCCATGCAGCCGCCGTGCGACGGCAAGGTCTTGGGGGCGGTTGATATTGAAAAACGGATCATAATGTTGCGATCCATCTTTTGTCACGGCCAATGGAAACTCTACCCTCTCAAAACCGATATGCGTGGCAAAAGCCAAAACGCTTGCTTTGTCGGTTGTAGACAGCCAGTTTCTGAGCTGCTCCACAAGGCTTGTCCGCCACAGGCCGAAGAGGGGATGAATACGCTCTTCCGAACTCGCAAGAACGATATCCGCGCCTGTTTGTAACTGCCGTGCGACAAGTTTCGTGACAAGATCGTGCGGCAGAAAAGGCGTGTCGGCTGCGACACTCACCAGCCATGGAAATGATCGGGATGCGGCAAGTGCGGTCAAGATACCGGGTAGCGGACCGCCATGTCTGTGAGGCAGATCGGCGATGACGGAGTGTTCAAGAAAGGCAAGGCGTTGAGGGTTGCCATTTGCGTTGATGATGAGCTGGCTGATTTGCGGTTTCAAGCGCTCTGCAACATGCGCGATGAGTGCGTGTTCACCAAGCGGTTGCAGAAACTTGTCGCCTTGAATACCGCCCTCATGCATCCGGCTCGATTGCCCGCCCGCAATGATGGCACCTGCCAGATCATCCAATTTATCGGTCATTTCGGACCTATTCCGGTCGGAATGGAAGCGAGGGTACTTTTATTCTTTGCTCGTTTTTTCAATGTGTTTTCACGATAGACCATATAGATGCCGCTGCCGACAACCAGTACGGAGCCGATGATCGTGTAGATATCGGGCGCTTCGCCAAAGACCGCCATGCTTAATCCTATGGCCCAAAGCAGGCTGGAATAGCGGAAGGGTGAAACGAAGGATATTTCACCCTCTCGCATTGCGAGAATGATGAAATGATAGCCGACAAGAAGCAGTATGGCCGCACAAGCCATGACAAGGATAGAAACCATACTGACAGGCTGCCAGCCGCCCATGGGAAAGACAAGCCCTCCGCCAACGATGGTAATGCTCGCAGCCGTCAGTGTGGAAAGATAAAGCGTGGGAACACCGGCAGGAACGCGGCGCGTGGCAATGTCACGCAACGACGCGAAACCGACACTTGCCAGCAAGATAGCGATGGCAACGATGCTGGCCGCGCCCTCCGTGCCGGGACGAATAATGATCAATACACCGATAAAGCCGAGCAGAATGCACGACCAACGGCGCCAGCCAACCTTTTCCTTGAGAAACAGAGCCGCGCCGAATGTGACGGCAAGCGGGGTGGCCTGAAAGACCGCCGAACAAAAAGCCTGTGAGAGGTTTCCCAGCGAATAGATATAGGTGAGCGTTGCGAACCCCTCGCCAGCGACACGGAGGAGTGTCATGCGTTCGATCGGCACTTTACGCAAAGCTCCTTGACGCCATGCCAGAAAGCTGATCAGCAGGGTCGCGAATATGCCACGGATAAGAATGTACTGTCCGCTGTTCATCTCGCTCAGCAGATATTTGGTTATGCTGTCGCCAAGGGTGAAGGTACCCATGGCGAGAAGCATATAAATACTTGCACGGAAATTATCTGATTGCGGCACAGCACAGGAATCCAGTTTTTCACTGCATATCCTGCTCAAGCCAATTGCGCGACAATTATTTATGGACGGTTTTAGCCGCCTGTGAGGCTCATATGGCGTGCGACTGCGGGGCGGTTGCGCTCAATGACAAAATCATGCCCCTTGGGCTTTCGGCCGATTGCCTCGTCAATCGCCTGCCCCAGAAATTCATCGCTGTCATTTTCACGCAACGCTTTGCGTAAATCGGCGTCATCGTTCTGCCCCAGACACATATAGAGCATGCCGGTGCAGGTGAGCCGGACGCGATTGCAGCTTTCGCAGAAATTATGTGTCATTGGCGTAATGAAGCCGATGCGACCGCCGGTTTCCGCAACGCTGACATAGCGTGCCGGTCCTCCCGTGCGATAAGGAATATCGGTCAGGGTAAACTGCTCTGAAAGGTCGGCTCGCAGTTGCGAAAGCGGCAGATACTGGTCGGTGCGGTCAAATTCGATCTCACCGAGCGGCATGGTTTCAATCAGCGTGAGGTCAATGCCACGCCCATGTGTCCAGCGAATGAGATCGGGAATCTCGAATTCATTGATATTTTTGAGCGCAACGGCATTGATCTTGATGCGCAGTCCGGCTTTCTGGGCCGCATCAATACCTTCCATGACGCGTTCCAGATTACCCCAGCGAGTGATCGAGCGGAATTTTTCAGCATTGAGCGTGTCGAGCGAAATATTGATGCGCTTCACACCGCATTCGGCAAGTTCTCTAGCATGGCGGGCAAGTTGCGATCCGTTGGTCGTCAGCGTCAGTTCTTCAAGTCGCCCCGTTTGCAGATGGCGCGAAAGTCCACGGATAAGATGCATGATGTTCTTGCGTACCAGCGGTTCACCGCCGGTCAGGCGCAACTTGCGCACACCCTTGTCGATAAAAACCGTACAAAGCCG
>JAATGD010000079.1 GCA_015654965.1 Hyphomicrobiales bacterium | reverse complement strand
TCAACGACAATCCATCGGAAACCATCAACGCAGCGCGCAAACGCGCCGTCGAGGATGCGCTCGCCAAGGCCAAAACCTTGTCGCAAGCAGCAGGTGTCAATCTGGGTCGCGTCATCGAAATCAATGAGCAGAGCCGCCAGCCAATGCCCGTACCAATGGGTCGTCAGTTTAAAGCTCTAGCAGCGGCGGCTCCAGAAGATTCCGTTCCCGTTGCTGCGGGCGAAAACGCCTATAATGTATCGGTCAACGTGGTATTCGAAATCAAGGAACAATGATTTCTCATCCAGTCAGAAAAGGGGCGCAACCGGCGCCCCTTTTATATTTCTCCGCATAAAAAACGATGTTGCACTGATCAACGGATAATGGGGCAACCGCGTGCATTTGCAAAAGAAATGCTGACCGGGCGGCCATGACGGAAACCGCGAACTTGAACGAATCTGCCACGATGTACGACGCGGACGTTACGAATGCCCATACGTTGCGCTCTGACGCGGGCGTTTTGCGCCGAACAGGCGGGACCACGGTTGGGTCGACGATCAAAGCGCTGATGATGACGGCCACGATAGTCAACATCCACCACGGCACCATGAGCCTGTGTGCTGAGCGCGGGGGCAGAAACAGGCGATGCCGCATTTGCAGAAGCGCCAGCCGTGAAAACAGCGGCGACACCAAGAGCAGCGGTCAAAGCGAATGATTTGAAAGAAAGAGCAGACATGATGAACCTCTTGCATCTGGATTTCAGGCTCTCTGCCTGAGACATCCTATTACTAGCGCAGAAAAAATGAACGGAAAGGAAAACACGCGTTCATATGCGGTTCAGGTAGCAGAACAGAAAGCAGCCTCATTTAAATTATCTTATATAATTCAATATCTTAAATAAAAAAAGATACAAAAATATTCATTGTAAGCGCAATATTAAATTTCCGTAATATGAAAAATGGAGCCTCACTCTGCCATGATCATATGATTGATATAATCAGCATCGTTTTTCATCTCATGGTCGAAAGCAGTGACTTTTCCCCGAACGGAAATACCCGCTTCATGCACTGTTTCCTGCGTGCCAGACACAAGCGGATGCCACCAGTAGAGATCGGCCCCTTCAGCCACCAGACGATAGGCGCAAGTCACCGGCAGCCATGCCACTTCATCGACAATTTCAGGCGTGAGAAACACACAATCAGGCACGGTTTTCTTGCGATTGGGATAATCGCAGCAATGTCCCGTATCCGGGTCCAGAAGTGTGCAGGCAACACTGGTCCAGTAGATTTCGTCGGTATCGTCGTCCAGCAATTTATGCAGACAGCACTGGCCGCAACCGTCGCACAAGCTTTCCCACTCACGGCGGTTAAGCTGCTCCAGAGTTTTCGTGCGCCAAAAAGGTTTCTTTTCCATGATGCTGCATATAGTGCAATTTCACCCTCAATGGGATGGACAAATCGCCGCTTACTTAGAGCGCATCCCGAAAAGTGTGAAACGGTTTTCGGATAAGATACGCGACAAATCAAAAACTTAGAGCGCCGATCTGATTCAACCAGATCGAAACGCGCTCTAAAACCTCTTACCCAATGAAGGGTCAAAACAAAAACGCCGCGCATGAGCAATGCACAGCGTCGCCTTGAATGTTCCGACGATCAGTCGAACAGCCTGTCACCCTGCTCGTCAATAATCTGGCGGCCCTTGTTGAGCGCAATGCTGGCGGCATCTTCAACTCCGGGGCAGCGATCCGCGCGCACGAAGCGGTGCTCTTTCAACTCTCCATTGATCGTCTTGGAAATCACGCCACAGACCTGATATTGCCCTCCTTCACTATAAGGGGTGGCAATAATCAGGAAATCCTTGTGCTCCAGACGTCCGGCTTCTTTTGGCTCTGCCGCAGCTTCAGAAGCAGTCGCGCCACCACCAAAAAAACGCTTCAAAAATGACATATCGGCCCCTCTTGCCATAATGAAAGAACATCGCCCAAAACCTTGTCCGGCATCGGGCGATATTGTTTAACTGTCAAGGAACGAACGCAGCTTGCGCGACCGGCTCGGATGCTTGAGCTTGCGCAGCGCCTTGGCTTCGATCTGGCGAATACGTTCACGCGTCACCGAGAACTGCTGACCGACTTCTTCAAGCGTGTGGTCGGTATTCATGCCGATACCAAAACGCATGCGTAGCACGCGCTCTTCACGCGGAGTGAGAGATGCCAGAACACGCGTTGTCGTATCGCGCAGATTGGCCTGAATGGCGGCATCAATCGGCAGAAGCGCGTTCTTGTCCTCAATGAAATCGCCAAGATGCGAATCTTCTTCATCACCCACCGGCGTTTCAAGGCTGATCGGTTCCTTGGCGATTTTCAGAACCTTGCGCACTTTTTCCAGCGGCATGGCGAGCTTTTCCGCCAGTTCTTCCGGCGTCGGCTCGCGACCGATTTCATGCAGCATCTGGCGCGATGTACGCACGATCTTGTTGATCGTTTCGATCATATGCACCGGAATACGGATGGTACGCGCCTGATCGGCAATCGAGCGGGTGATCGCCTGTCTGATCCACCAGGTCGCATAGGTCGAGGACTTGTAACCGCGGCGATATTCAAACTTGTCGACCGCCTTCATCAGGCCGATATTGCCTTCCTGAATGAGGTCGAGGAATTGCAAGCCGCGATTGGTGTATTTCTTGGCAATCGAGATCACGAGGCGAAGGTTGGCTTCCACCATTTCCTTCTTGGCGATGCTGGCCTCGCGCTCACCTTTCTGAACCTGCGTGACGATACGGCGGAATTCACCGATGGAAATCGCTGTTTCGGTCGCCAGATTCTGGATTTCACTGCGCAGCCGCGCAATGCCGTCCACTTCCTTGGCGGCAAATTCCTTCCAGCCGCGTGCGGTCAGTGTGGCAACGCGCTCGACCCAGTTGGGATCGAGTTCATGACCCTGATATTCTTTCAGGAATTCTTCGCGACGCACGCCGAAGGATTCGGCGAGGCGCAACAGCTTGCCCTCGTTCTGCACCAGACGCTTGTTGATGTCGTAAAGCTGCTCGACGAGCTGCTCGATACGGTTCTGGTTGAGCGAAAGGGATTTAACAGCCGTAATAAGCTGGTCTTTCAGCTCCTTGTAGCGGCGCTCCTGACTGGAGGAGAGTTCGCCCGTGGCCGCAAGACGCCCCTCGACCTGCTGGTCCTGCAATTTGCGCAGCTTCTTGTAAGTGTCGGCGATCAGATCAAGCGTTTCCATGACCTGTGGACGCAGTTCGGCTTCCATGGCCGCCAGCGACAGGTTGGCTTCATCCTCGTCGTCTTCATCTTCCTCGACCTGCGTTTCACCGCCGACATTGGTAATGTCGTCGTCATCGCGCGAACGGCGCTGAGGCTTGTCGTCACGTGGCTTTTCTTCTTCCACCCTTTCGATGACTGGCGCCTGCTTGGCTTCAGGCCCCGCATAGGTGGTTTCAAGATCAATGATCTCGCGCAGCAGAATGTTGGATTCATTCAACTGTTCACGCCAGATGATGATCGCCTGAAAGGTCAGCGGGCTTTCGCAAAGCCCGGCAATCATGGTTTCGCGACCAGCTTCGATGCGCTTTGCGATAGCGATTTCGCCTTCGCGCGACAAAAGCTCGACCGACCCCATTTCGCGTAAGTACATGCGCACAGGATCGTCAGTACGATCGGTCGGCTCTTTCTTGGTCGTGGTGGCTGCAACCGCAGTACCCGTCGCCTCGACCAGATCGCCGCCTTCTTCAGGCTCGTCTTCGGTCTCTTCGCGGTCGTTATCTTGCTCGTCGTCCTCGACCACATTGATGCCCATGTCGGAAAGCATCGACATCGTGTCTTCGATCTGCTCAGATGTCACTTCTTCGGAAGGCAGCACGGCATTCAGCTCGTCCATGGTGACGTAGCCGCGCTTCTTCGCAAGCTTGATCATCTTCTTGACAGCATCGTCAGAAAGGTCGAGAAGCGGTCCGTCGGTCGCACCTTCGCGCTCGACTTCAGCTTCTTCGTTTTCCTTAACCTTCGTTGCCATATGTTCTTCTCCAGGCGACCCCGGTCGCTTTTAAGATATATAGAGTACTCGAACGGTTTTGCGAGGTCGCAAGCCGTCAGTTGATTCCGCAACTAGCCGATTTCCCGTTAATGGCGGATTAACCCTGCCATCGGCATCAGGCTCAATGATGGTCGTGTCATTGCCACTGGTTGCGCTCTTGTAAAATGTCCTTATGCCAGTCTTGGAGCGCCGCACGTCAAGAGCGAATCACCTGATTCGGGGTCAAAAAGCGAATCATTTGTTGTCGCAGCGGTCATAGAGGCGCTTTCAGGCCGCTTTAAAGGCAGATAGATCCTACCTAAAAGCCAATCTGGCAGGATGAATCGCCACTTGCGAATCAGAACCCACCAGGAGGACGACCGGAGGAAAGCCCGAAACCATCAATCAGCGCTTCGGTGGCTTCCGCCTTCAAAATCTGGTTCTGGATATCATTCAGGCGCGCATAGAGTTCGCCCGTCTCATCCGTATCAAGAGCGGCTTCCACAGCGCGCAGCTCCTTATGTAGGGTGCGCGCGCGCTGATGCAAGTGAATGGCCTGCCGAAGAGCTTCACGCGCATCATCTTCCGCAGCCAGAGCCGTCGCAGTCCACAGCCGCGCGCCCCTGACATTCATTTCCAACCCTTCGATCAGATCGGCATGTCCCTGTCCAACCAAGGCGCGCCGCATGGCAACACCATCCTCGACATGATCGGAGGCCAGCACATCCAGCATGGCGAGATGCAGTTTTTTCAGCGTCTCGTGTTCCAGATCAAGGGCCGCCACCGTTTCAAAGTCTTCCTCGATCAAGCGGGGATGATTAAGCAGAGTCAGCACAATGGCCGTTTCGCGCAAGGGCGCATGGGCGCCCGTACCTGCTCGACCGCGCTTGACCAGTGTCGAGCGGGCAAGAGCGTCGGAAATCGCCAACCGCCCGCCAGCCGCGACCGGACCGCCACCGCGACCACCCCGCCCATTGTCATTGCGACGATTGAAATTGCTATTGCGCTGCCCACCCTGACGGTTTTGCCCGAAAAAGGTCTGCGTGCGCTCGCGCATGTCCTGCTGGTAATGTCGACGAATATCTTCATTGGCAATACGGCTGGTGATTTCCCGCAGACGCGCTTCCAGTTCGGCGCGCCGTTCAGGCGTATCGAAAACACCGCCTGTCGTTTCCCGCGTCCAGATCATATCGACCAGCGGCCTTGCATCACGCAACACGGCATGAAATGCCGATGGCCCTTCAGACTTCACCAGATCATCGGGATCCTGCCCCTCCGGCAGAAGCGCAAAGCGCAGGGATTTGCCGGGTTGAAGTGCGGGAAGCCCAAGGTCCGCTGCACGATGGGCGGCGCGCAGTCCCGCGCCATCGCCGTCAAAGCACAGGACCGGCTCCGGGCTGATCCGCCACAACAATTCCAGCTGTTCTTCGGTCAATGCCGTGCCAAGCGGTGCCACGGCTTGATGGATGCCCGCCTGTGCCAAGGCGATCACATCCATATAGCCTTCAACGGCGACAATCGGCTTGGCGGCTTCGCCATTTTGCGGCTGGCAGGCTTTGCGCGCCCGCAAGGCGTTGTAGAGAATCCGTCCCTTGTGAAAGAGTTCCGTTTCCGGCGAATTGAGATATTTGGCAGGCGCGTCCGCTGAGAGCGCACGACCACCGAAAGCAATGATGCGCCCCCGCAAATCCTCAATTGGAAACATCACACGATCACGAAAGCGGTCATAGGAAACGGCAATGCCTTCGCCATGCACCACAAGGCCGCAAGCCTCGATCTGCTCACGCCCGACGCCTTTGGCCGCCAGAAATTCCTTCAGCGCATTGCGCGATTCCGGCGCATAACCCAGACGGAATGTCTGCTGCGTTGCGCTCGACAGGCCACGGTCCCGCAAATAGGCGCGGGCCTTGGCCCCGACCGCCCCTTGCAACTGGCCTTCAAAAAACTGCGCCGCCAGTTCCATGACATCGTAAAGCGTCGCGCGTTGCGCCTCGCGCTTTTCCATTTCCGGGTCACGCGCGGGCATGGGAACCCCGGCCATATCGGCCACACGCTCCACGGCTTCGGGGAAGCTCAAGCCTTCGAGTTCCGTCAGGAAGCGGAAATGATCACCCGTCACACCACAGCCGAAACAGTGGTATCGCCCCTTGCGATCCTCACAATGGAAACTCGGGGTTTTCTCACCATGAAACGGACAGCAGGCCCAGAAATCGCCCTTTGGCGGATTGCTTTTCTTGCGGTCGAACGAAACCCGCGCTCCGATCAGCGTTGAGATCGGCACGCGATCGCGTATCTCATCGAGAAAGGAGGGTGGGAAACGCATTACGGCTTATTCTTCCATGACATTGAGGACGTTAACGAGACAGATCGCATCAAGGCGCCCGCGGTACAATCGTCCCGACATTTGCAAACAGTCTTTCTATATAGGCCGTGCAGGCTCGCGCGTCCATCAGGCATGGCGGGCACTCCCCGTTAATCACATGGCAGTCCAAGCATGGCTGACCAAACGTCATCATTACGACAGAAATTATTGCATTTATGCGCAAACAGCCCGACATTTTCGCCATATTTCATTAGCCGGAACATTATTTATTTTTTGAAATATTGCGCTAAAATGCAGCCCATGACTGAAAGCCTGCCAACATGAAAACCAAAGGTATTTTGATGTGAATGGTTCCCTGGTCCTCTTGCATCTTGCCGGAGCAGTTGCGCTTCTGCTCTGGGCGACACGCATGGTGCGAACCGGTGTTGAGCGCGCTTATGGCGACCGCCTGCGCCGCCGCCTGCGCAACCAGATGCATAATCCGCTGTTATCGATTGCCTTCGGCCTCGTCCTTGCCATTGCCTTGCAAAGCTCGACCGCCGTCACGCTTCTGGTCGGCTCCTTTGTGGGCTCGGGCTTTGTCAGTGGCGTTGCCGGGCTGAT